>CACZQT010000303.1 GCA_902783295.1 uncultured Lachnospiraceae bacterium | reverse complement strand
ACAGCCACAGACAAAAGCGCCGAAGGCGCGACAGACTGACGCAGTCAGGCTGGTCTGTGGCCTGCATTGTCGACAGGGCTGTGAATCTCGATTAAAAATCACGTCCGCGGACGGCGGAGAAAGGAGAACCTATGCTTTCTTTCCGTACAGGCCGGAAAATGTTTGCCCACCGGGGGCTTCACGGAGACCGCAGTATTGCCCCGGAGAATTCGCTGGCAGCCTTTTCCCGCGCTGCTGACGCAGGATACGGCATTGAACTGGATATCCGTCTTTCAAAAGACGGCCAGGTGATTGTATTTCACGACGATACCCTGCAGCGGGTCTGCGGCGTCCCCGGAAAAGCTTCCGACTATACCTACGAAGAACTTCTGCAGTTCCCCTTATACCACTCCCCGGAACGAATCCCCCTCTTCTCCGAAGTGCTGGAGCTGGTAGCCGGCCGCGTACCGCTCATCGTGGAACTGAAAGCATCCGGAAAACATTTTGAGATAGAGCTCTGCCGGAAAGCTTCCGCCATGCTCGACAACTATTCCGGGGAATACTGCATCGAATCCTTTCATCCCCGCTATCTGCTTTGGTTTCTCATCCATCGTCCGGAAGTACCGCGCGGGCAGCTCTGTACGGACTTTTACCGCACTCAGGCAGAGGGACGGCGCTGGCAGTTCTTCCTGTTCGAACTGATGCTGACCAATCTGCTGACCCGGCCGGACTTTATTTCCTATGATATCCGTTTTCATCACCGCCGGCTTTTCCGTTTCTGGAGACATTTCTGCACACCTGTCGGCTGGACCGCACGTCCGGATTCCGGAGATCCGAAAAAACTGCTGAAAGTCTTCCGGTACCTGATTGCCGAGCGGCATATGACCACCGACTGAACAAAGCCTCCTCCCGAAGAGGGCTTTCTCAACATCCGCAGGGTCCCTTCCGGCAGGATGCTTATGGGGACGGCAGATACCTGTACGCCTCCCATCTCCCGTCCTGCACCGCTACGGTAACAGCTCCACTCTCTGAAGTGCTCAGCCAGGAACATCCGGCCTCTTCCAGACGGGCGAGTGTATCATTATGCGGATGCCCATAGCGGTTTTTCCTGCCGCAGCTGATCACGGCCAGCCGGGGAGAAACCGCTTTCAGGAATTCTTCTGAAGTGGAAAACTTCGAACCGTGATGTCCGACTTTCAGAATATCCGAAGAAAGCCCTGCTTCTCTTGCCAGCAGACTGGCCTCTCCTTCTTCTCCCAGATCTCCGGTAAATAAAAACGATCCCGCTTCTGTTTCCAGCTGCAGCACCAGCGAAGTATTGTTGATATCGGTCTTCTCAAACTGCTCCGTCTCCTGCGCTGTCGGATACAGGCAGCGCAAAAGTGCGTTCTCCCATTGCCACATCTCTCCCGCAGACAGAACCAGAATACGGCTTCCTTTCGTCCGTGCCGCCTCCCGCAGGGAGCCCAGCCCCGGATCTTCCATTTCTGTTTCCGAAAGGACCAGGCTCCCTGTTTCCAAAGACACGTCCTCAAACAGAGCCGGCAGTCCGTTCACATGATCCGCATCCGCATGCGTCGCGATGACCGCATCCAGACTGGCAGTTCCCAGGCAGCGAAGAGCCGGCAGAATCACTTCCTCCCCCACGTCTTCCACCGTACTGCTGCCTCCGTCGATCAGCACGGCAGAATTCCGATCCCGGATGAGGATGGAATCCCCCTGGCCCACATCCAGAAAGCAGACTTCCAGCCCCTGCACCGGCGGACGGCGCAGCAGACAAAGAAAAACGGCACTGACTGCCAGAGCCCAGAAGAGACGCCTGGGCCTGATCTCTTTCTTCCGATTCGCTTTTTTCAGATCTGTATTTTTCCGGTCTTTATTATTCAGATCTGTTTTTGTCTTTCTCTTCTGCTCTTCTTCCCGGCGGTTCTGGACTTTCATCCCCCCTAAAAAAACAAGCAGCAGTACGTAATACACAGCCACCTGCCAGGGCTCCGGACATCCGGTAACCAGCGCATGTCCCGGGCAGGAAGCGGCAAGCTCTGCCAGAAAGCGGTACCATTTCAGAATTCCCCTGGCCGGCAGAATCAGGCAGGAACCTCCTGGGAGGGAGAATGCCGTCAGAAGGGCAGACAAGCCGCCGGAAAGCAGCAGAAGCCCTGCCGGAGGCAGTGCCAGCAGATTTATCAGGATACCCAGCACCGGAACCATCCCGTTTACAGAGGCGAGAACCGGCCAGGTTGCCCAGCCGATCGCCAGCGAAAACCCCGGGGCGTCCGGAATACCGCTCCACTTCTTAAGTTCCGGCCATAAAGCCGCCATACCCAGGACAGCCAGAACAGAAAGCTGGAAGCCGCTCTGGAACAGCAGCAGCGGATGTCCTGCCAGGAGCAGCAGGGCAGCGGTTCCCAGCGCGGACAGTATGTCATAAGTACGTCCCACAGCCTGTGCGGCAAGGTAAAACAAAAACATAATCCCCGCCCGGACAGCTCCGGGCGCTCCACCGCACATCCAGACATAAGAAAGCGCTGCCGTCCCACAAAAAGGCAGGCGGAGCAGCGGAGGCATTCCCGCCTTCTTCAGAAGCCTTTCCAGTCCCACCGCCAGGAGAGAAATGTGAAGACCTGATACAGATAAGAGATGAGAAAGGGAGGCTTCCCGGTACTCTCTGCGAAGCTCTGCAGACAGGCCTGACCGGTCCCCCAGAAGCATAGCCTCCAGTTCGCCGCTCTCTTCTTCTCCAAGCAGCCTCTCCAGGGCAGCTCCTAAGGCAGCCCGCCAGTCTGTCAGGAACTGAAGAAAACGGTTCTCCCTTCCCCCGGTTACCCTCCGGTGTTCCTCCGTCAGCCGGCAGTCTATATCCATGGCCTGATAATACGCGCGGTAATCAAACCCGCCCGGATTTCTCACTGTTTCAAAGAAAGACAGTTCTCCCTCCGCCTCCAGTCTGACACCGATCTTCGGTGCCTCTCCGGCACCTGAATATACAAGAATCTTTCTGGACGGAAGCTTCTCCCCTTCCAGTTCTGCCTCCGCTTCTCCCAGAACATACGCATAACCCGATGCTGTCGGACGAATCTGTTCCACCACGCCAAATACCCGGACATGGGCAGTCTCCCTGCCCCGCATCCGGGTATCTAAAAGTGTCGGCGGATGAAGAGAAACACCCGCCGCCATAGCCGCACACTCCCCCAATATCCAGACCCCCAGGAGGAAGAGCAGCGGTCTTTTCATTTTTGTTCTCCGCGCAGTTTTCTGCGCCATCCTGTGATATCATCGGCTGCGGCAGACGCCCGAAGACCTCCGGCATCCGCTGCCGTCTCCTGTTCTTTACGGTTCACCGGCGCTTTCTTCCACCAGGCTGAAGTCCGCCTCCAGCGGCGCATTGATCGTAAGACCGTCGCTGAAGGAAATATCTGCCACGCCGTTCACCGTAATCTGTACTTTATCCACGTTCTGCAAGGCGCAGAGCGTATTCACGATCGAATAAATCATAAGGCGGTCAGGGACCAGAGTTTCTCCGTTCCGGAGGGCTTCACTGACATTCACATAGCAGATTCTGTCACGCAGGCTGACTCCAAGGATCTCTGTTCCTGCCGGTATCGTCGCAATATGGCTTTTGTTCAGCGGTCCTTTCAGCAGCATCTCCAGAGCTACCGCTTCCGGCTGCCGGTCTGCCCGGATCTCTGTTCCCACAGATTCCGCTGCCAGACGGCTTCCGCCTTCCGCCCCGAAATAAAGCGTCAGCGTTACGGTCCGGCTCTCCACATGCTTCTCCTGCAGGTCCATCAGGAAATCCCTGCGGGACAGGCTGCCGGATTCCCGGCCATACCGGTCTGTCAGAGGGATTCCGTTCACATGAATGATCACAGAGTCCACATCCGATACGCTCAGCAGGCTCAGCACCAGAGCCGCGCGGCAGAATGCCTCTTCCTGCGTCCCGATTTCCGGATATTCACCCTCCAGATAGACCACCAGACTGTCTGCCTGCCACGCTGTATGTTCCAGAACCACGGCCTCCGGGACAGCAGGGTGTCCATCAGTAAACTCCCCTAGCCGGAGAGTGTGGAACACATCCCTTATCGCGTCTTCTCCCTGACTGGAAATTTCACAAGGCGCAGATACCAGTCCCTGGCTGATGTCGCTCACATAATACACGCAAGGTCCTTCAATCCCGGCTGAATCCGCCGCCTGGCGGCTGCCCTGCAGCGCGCAGCCTGCCATCGCCAGAACAAGCATCAGCGGGAGGAGCCGCAGAATTATTTTTCTCATTCGCTCTCCTCCTCTTCAATATAATGCAGAGGGATCCGGATCACAAAAGTCGTGCCTTCGCCCATCTTGCTGTATACCTTAATCTCCCCATGATGAAGATTTACGATACTGCGGGTGATAGAAAGCCCCAGTCCCGTGCCCCCCGTAGCCCGTGACCTGGCTTTGTCAACACGGTAAAAGCGCTCGAAAATATGCTCCAACGCGTCCTCCGGAATCCCGCAGCCGGAATCCGTCACCTTGATGTAGAAAAACTGATAGTCTGCATTCAGGGATACCTTCACCCAGCCGTTGTCCTTATTGTACTTGATGGCATTTTCCACCAGATTGGTCACGGCCAGCGTCAGCTTTACATCATCAATCTCCGCGATAACCGGTCGGTAGCTTTCGAAAAGCAGCTCGATATCGCGGGTCTGGGCAATCGGCGTCAGACGCTTTAAAATCAGTTCCATTTTCTCGTTGATGTTCGTCCGCTGGATATTCAGCCCGGAAGCGCTTTGATCCAGCCTGGCCAGAGAGAGCAGATCATCAATAATCTTGCTTTCCCGGTCAATCTCGGAGGAAATGTCCGTCATAAATTCCTGATAAAGCTCCAGCGGCGCCTCTCCCATGCCCATCAGGGAATCCGCGAGTACACGGATGGAGGTGATCGGTGTTTTCAGTTCATGCGCCACGTTTGATACAAATTCCTGGCGTGTCTCGTCCAGCGCCTTCATCCTTGAAAGCGCCCGGTTCATGGCATCGCTGATTCTCTGTGTCTCGGTGAAATTCCGTACATTCACCTTTGCGGAAAGGTTGCCGTCCGCTGCTTTGCCGATATCAGCTGCCAGCGTCTTCAGGGGACGAAGCGTCCGGTAAATAAATACGGAATTCAGCACCAGAAGAATGGCCAGGAAGGGAATCTCCAGAATATAAAACATTCTCTGCTGGTTGCGTATGGGTTTTTCGATGTTCACCGTATCCGCGCGCACCACAATAGCCCCGGCCACTCTGGAAGCCCCCTCTGTAACCGTAACCGGTTCCACAAACAGAAGTTCATGTTCTGCCGCGTCAAAGCGCTCGCTGTAGCCGCCCTGCATGGCTTTCAGGATTTCAGGAGACATCAGATAACGGCCTTCATCCCTGGATGCCGTATCTTTCAGGATCATAAATCCTGAATCTACGATGCAGATCCGGCTGTTCCAGTTCTCTGCCATCTGAGAGAGGAGCGCATCATTCAGAGCATCTGACTCTCCTTCCAGATACCCTGCTCCCTGCAGCCGGTTCATCAGCATCAATGCTTCGCTCTCCATGGAGGAAATGCGGTTTTTTACTTCGGCTTTCAGATAGGAACGGGTCATAACCTGGTGATAAACCAGCACCGGCAGCACGCCGGTCATCAGTAAAATGAGTAAAAGCCGCGCCAGCATGCTATGTCGGCGGGCTTTTTTTTCCACTCGTTCCCCTGTATCAGTTCTTGTAGAAATAGCCAACACCCCATTTCGTATACACGTAATGAGGGTCGCTGGGGTTCGCTTCGATCTTCTCCCGAAGCCTTCTTACATGTACGTCCACAGTCCGTACATCCCCGGGATATTCAAACCCCCAGACAATATTCAGCAGCTGTTCCCGGCTGTAAACCTTGCCGGGATTTGTCAGAAGAAGCTCCAGGAGATCGAACTCCTTGGCAGTCAGGTTGATTTCCTTCCCGCTGACAAAGACCCGGCGGCTTTCCGTATCCATCTCCAGGTCCCGGACAACCACGCGGTGGCTCTTCTCTTCTTCTTTATCTTTCCTGCGGCTGTTGCGGCGGGTGATGGCCTTGATCCTGGCTTTTACCTCCAGAATATTGAACGGCTTGGTGATATAATCGTCCGCCCCGTACTCGAGACCCATGATCTTGTCCATATCATCGCTCTTTGCCGTAAGCATGATAATTGGCATATCGGAAAATTCACGGATCTCCCGGCAGACCTCCAGTCCGTTCATGACCGGAAGCATAAGGTCCAGAAGGACAACATCATAATCCTTCTTCTTCGCCATCTCCAGGGCTTCTCCCCCGTCATAGGCGCAGTCTACTTCCATACCGTCCTGTTCCAGACTGAAGCGCAGCCCCTTTACGATCAGTTTTTCGTCATCTACCACCAGAACCCGGTTTGCCATCTCACTGTCCTCTCCATTATACCCTGATCCGTTCCCGGATCTTCTCAAATGCGGATTCTCCTATCCCGGATACCCGCATAATATCCTCAATCGCCCGAAAAGGTCCCTCTGTTTCCCGGAAGCGGATGATTTCCGCCGCCAGAACTTCCCCGATCCCGACAAGGCTCATAAGCTCCTCCGGCCCGGCTGTATTCAGGTTGACCTTGTTCGATTCCCGTAGAAATTCCTTCTCTCTGGCGGCGCTTCCTTCCTCCCGGGAAGGAATGCGGATCTGCTCTCCGTCACAGATTTTTTCTGCCAGGTTCAGGCTTTCAGAATCCGCCTCTTCCGTCATTCCCCCCGCTGCGTTCACCGCGTCCATACGGCGTGAATCCGCAGCCAGGAAATAAATGCCCGGAACCTTCACACATCCGCAGACATGCACGCAAAGGAGAATTTCTTCCGTCAGAGTCTCCACAGGAACCGCTGTCTCTGCTTCGGTCCCGGAGCCGGAAGAAAACCCGGCCGGCTGTCCCCGAAGAAGAGCGGGAGACGTGCATCCCGTAAACAGGATACAGAGCAGGCCGCCCCATACAGCCGCAGGGAAATACCGGTATTTGTTCTTTTTCATCGTCCGTTCCTTTCCCGGAACGGCGTCCTTCTGCCAGATTTATTCTATCGGAACATTCCCCTGAAATCAAGGGAGAAATTTGCGAAAGTCAGAGAAACAATCTGTGTTTTCTTAGGGAAACGCTGATTAAAGCGTTTCCCGCGCGAAATGCGCAGCGCGAAGCGCCTTCCTTAGCGCATTTCTGCGCATCCTTCGGAGAATT
>CACZQT010000302.1 GCA_902783295.1 uncultured Lachnospiraceae bacterium | reverse complement strand
TCTGACTTCGATTTCCGCCATGACGGTCGTTGCGCGGTTTACCGCGGCGAACGCCAACGCCGGCAAGAACTTTGAGATGGACGCCATCTCCGCCTGCGTGGTGGGCGGCGTATCCGCCAGCGGCGGTGCCGGATCGATTCTGGGCATGGTCATCGGCGCTACGCTGATCGGTGTGATCAACCTGGGCATGTTCCAGATCAGCCTGGACGCGAACTATCAACGCGTGGTCAAGGGCTTCGTGCTGTTAGCTGCAGTGGTGTTCGATATTCTATCCAAGAAAAAACAGAAGTAATCAATTATTACTCATTGGATCGGAAGAGCGATGCTCTTCCGGTTTTTGGTATGCAAACATTCCGTAAGAACTGGAAACCCGGAAATAAATATGATAAAATATGCCAAACACAGATCATATGATTCAAAGGATTGAATCGGAGGACAGTTGTATGCACAAACTGATTTTGTTTGTTGTTCTACTCTTCGTCATATCTTCCTGTTTTGCACTAGGAAATGCGGAAGGAACATGGGACTGCCCTCAATGCGGAAGGAAAGGCAACACGGACAACTACTGTGAGAACTGCGCACATCCATCCCCGACACCGACACCGGATTTGTCATCAGAAACTGCCGCTGCTGAAACTGCTATCATTGCTGCGAAAGGTGAAAAAGTGAAGAGCGGTGTGTCCATGCCCACTGATTCACTGCAGCGCTGGAATGAGGATGGAAAAAACATGGAAAAGATGCTGAACGAAGCGGGCTTTGAGCCTGTGGTTCAGTATGCTTCCAACGACGTTTCCATCCAGCTGAAGCAGATTGAAACCATGATTGACGACGGTGCCAAAGTTTTGATTATCGCTGCGATCGACGCTTCCTCCCTTAGACAGGCTTTGGATAAGGCGGCTGAAAAGGGCTGCAAGGTTATCGCTTATGACCGTCTGCTGTACGACAACGTGCATGTTGACTACTATGTCACATTCAGCAACTTCAAGGTTGGTGTTGTGCAGGGTGAATTTGTTGAAAAAGCTTTGGACCTCGCGAACACAGAAGGGCCCTTCACAATCGAGTTCACCGCAGGTGAACCATGTGACAATAATGCTGGCCTCTTCTTCAGCGGTGCTATGTCCGTTCTGAAGAAGTACATCGAGGAGGGCAAAGTTGTTGTGATCTCCGGTCAGACTGAGTTCGCTGATGTTGCGACCCCCAGCTGGAAATCCGAGAATGCCCAGATGCGCGCTGAAAAAATACTGTCCACATACTACGCTGATGGCAGGAAGCTGGATGCATGGGTCTGCTCCAACGACACCACCGCTTACGGTATTACCAACGCTCTGGAAGCCAACTATGACATCTGGACCTATGGCTGGCCGATTATCACCGGTCAGGACTGCGATAAGGCCAACGTCAGGAACATGATCGCCGGAAAGCAAGCAATGTCCGTGTTTAAAGACACACGTACCCTGGCTGCTCAGGCCGTGAAGATCGCTGGCCAGATCCTGAAGGGTGAAGAAGTTGACGTCAACGATAGGGAAACCTACGACAACAACAAGAAGGTCGTTCCATCCTTCCTGTGCGATCCCGTGATCGGCACCGCAGAGAACTACAAAGAACTGCTGATCGACTCCGGCTACTACACTGAGGATGATCTGAAATAATTAGCTCAAAGAAACATTAACGATGCAGGCTGGTTTCGGCCCGTCTGCATCGATTACAGGGAAGGACAATACAGAATCATGAATTTGGACGGATCTGTAAGGCAAGCTGAGGGCAAATCATGGCAAAATACTGTTGGAAATGAAAATCATTAAGAAGACTCCCCGGTATATAAGCATCCAATAACGTCAGCTTCCAGGTGGAAAGAGGAGAAATCCACTTATTTGTCGAGAAGCAGGGTGGGAACACCAAAACTGACTGAAATACTGAGCGGTATTTATCTCCATGGCACCTATTAGAGGCAGCTCTTCCGGTTCTTATTGCTTTTTCCCATGTTTTAGCCTATTCTGTTACCATAAGGATTACATTCAACAGAGAGGTGCGATATGAGCATTATCTGCAGTGTCTGCGGTAAAACAATTGACGGGGAAGGCGTTGCCTTCTGCCCTTATTGCGGTGCAAAACTGACAGTGGATGCTGCTCCTGTGGCCCGGAATGAGGAAGCGGAAAAATGGATCAGAAAAGCATTGGCTGCGCCAAACTATCCGGAAAGGAAGAAGATCCTGCTGAAAGGGCGGGAAACCTGCCCGGGCAGCCGGGAGATTGAATGGGAATTGCTGTTTGTCGGTGAGCCGGATAAGAAGAACAGATGGACAATGGATTTCTCCATTATCAAAAGCTGGGTTCTGGAGATTTACTGGAAACCGGGAGATCTTCCCGAAGAGAAGAAAGACAGGATGCGGGCACAGCTGTTTGACGCACCGGAACTGAAAACATGCCTGAACATGTTTGAGAATCCGGAGGAAAAACAGAAAGAATACCTGCTGAGGCTGAGCCGAGAGTATGTGGAGCTGTTCCTGGACGGAAGCAACCAGGTAAAGGGTAATATCTTCGGGCTTCAGATTGAACGGAACAAGGAGAAAAAAGTGGCTGTACCGGTAGCGGAGATGATCAGCCGGATCAGAACAGATGAAAAACTGCTCCCGGAACAGAGGGAGCAGCTGTGGAAGGCATTGTATCAGGGATACGCGGCCTGGGCCAACGGGAGGACCGAGTGGCTGGATGAAAGACTAATGAATAATGAATAATAATCAATCAATTGCTGGACAGGAAGGATTCAATCAGCCCTGCGGCTTCAGCCGCGGGGTCTTTTGACATGTCAAGCCAGTGGATGCGGGGATCGCGGCGGAACCATGTCATCTGGCGCTTGGCAAACTTTTTGATGGCGCTGCTGAGTTCTTCCACCATCTGATCATATCCGATTTTTCCGGTCAGATACCAGGTCAGGTATTTGTATTCCAGACCAAGCTTGAGCATAAACTCTTCACTGATACCTTCATCAAGGAGCGTGCGTACTTCATCCACCATTCCCTGCTGCAGGCGCTTTTCGAGCCGTTCATCAATACGCTGTTTCAGTATCTCCCGGGGCCAGGTTACACCGAGCTTAAGCAGCTCGTAACGGGGTGTTTTCCCGGACGGGCGGTAATCATCAGCTTCCAGCTTTTCCAGCGTGCGCATCACCCGATGACGGTTGCGGGGATCGATCTCCGTATCCGGCAGTTTCTGCTTGAGCATATCATACAGTTCAGGCGTTTCAAAAGTCTCCAGATGAGCCCGGAGATGGTGGTCAGGCGCCTTGTCACTGAGTTCATAGCCATCGGCGACAGCATCCACATACAGACCGGTACCGCCGACAAGGAAAGGAATACGGTTCCTCCGGAGGATACCGTCAATCGCATCATAGGCGAGACGCTGAAAATCTGCCATGGAGAAAAACTCTCCGGGTGAACGGACATCCAGCAGATGGTGGGGAACGCCTTTCATTTCCGCCGGGGTTATTTTGCCGGAGCCGAGATCCAGACGACGGAACACCTGGCGTGAATCAGCGGAGACTATTTCTCCGCCGAAGCGGCAGGCAAGTTCCACCCCAAGGGAACTCTTGCCGGAGGCATTGGTTCCCTCGATCACGATCAGCTTCGGAAGCATAGTCTCACCCCGTTCAATGTGTTGAAAAAAATGATATCACAGGGTTTTGAGGCATGCAAGAGCACCTGCCCTGCCAAAATATGCCAGGAAATGGCATATTTTGTGCCCGAGGAGCCCCAAAGCGTACAAAATAAAGCGTTTCGGGGAAAAAGTACTTGACAGAAGGCCTGAAATGGATATAATGAAAACGAAAAATCTTTCAAGGAGGTTTTCCCACATGAATAAGGGTGAACTGATTGCTGCCCTGGCAGCCAAGACCGAAATGACCAAAAAGGATTCCGAAGCCGCTCTGAACGCCGTTCTGGACGTGATCGCTGAGAGCATGGCCAAGGGT
>CACZQT010000301.1 GCA_902783295.1 uncultured Lachnospiraceae bacterium | reverse complement strand
GCGGTGATTTTCTGCGCCGTTCCCAGGATATCATATGCCTGCAGCCATTTCCAGTACGGAGCGTACGCACCGGCAATCAGATCATCCTCGGCCAGAGCATCCGGGTCCTGCAGCCGGTCCAGCTGGCTGAAAAGCTCCTGCCTCTGCGCTTCCAGGTCTTCAGTGATTTCCGGAAGCAGGGAATACAGATAATTGTACTGTTCCCTCATCAGCTCATCCAGCGGCCGGGCGGCAGCTGCCATAAGAATATATCCGCAGGCCTGCCGCGGGGCTTCCCGGAGCGCCTGGTCTATAGCCGGTATAGCTGTCCCGCCGAGGCTGTGTCCCAGTACGTAGATCCGGTCCGGGTCGATCTTCTCCTGCTCCGCCAGGAGCTGTACGGCAGCCACCGCGTCCTCCACGGATTCGTCCGCCAGCGTGAACCGGTAATCCTTCGCAATCTCCGCGCTGTATACATACGTACGTTTGTCAAAGCGGTACACGGCGACGCCCTGTGCAGCCAGCCCTTCCGCCAGATCCCGGAAAGGCTTCAGGTTCATCAGAGTCTCGTCGCGGTCGTTGGGGCCGGAGCCGTGAATCAGCACCACCGCCGGGAAAGGGCCTTCTCCTTCCGGTATTGTGAGCGTCCCGGGAAGTTCCCCCTGCAGAGAGGGAACCGGCAGGGCAAGATCCACTTCTTCAAAGGCTTTTTCTGCAGCTTCTTCGGTTTCTTCTTCCCCACTGTAAGGCATGGTGCTGATTCCCGCAATGGCATCCCCCTGCATGACGAACATCAGGTCCACCGGCATTTCGGAGAACCGGACAGGAACGCGGAACACAGGATTGCCTGCCAGTTCGGAAGCATACGCCGGCCCGATCTCCCCGGGCGTTCCCAGGGATGCCAGCGACTTCGCCAGGCCCTGCATCCCGCCGCCGGAGGTTACGGCCGCTTCCATTTCCTTCGTCATCCGGTAAATGCCGTTCAGGGAAGCCGCTTTATCGCTCAGCATAATCTCCGTAAATTCGGCTGCATCCTCCGGCGTGGCTAACGTCTTTTGCATCATAGCCCCTTTCGCAGCGGATGCCGGAACGAGGCACAGCAGCAGAAACAGGCATATGGCGCAAAATGGAGCAGGCAGACGGCGGAACAAAAGTAAAGCAGGAGTTCTGACATGGCTGCGTTTATTCATTCTGAACATAATTGGCCTCCTTGAGAACATGGCTTTAGTAAAAGAAAATCACAGGGACAGGTTTCCCTGCCTCGCGACCGGAAAACCTGTCCCCATGGTTTTCACATTACTGTTTTTATATCTTAGAATATCCGTAGCAGTTGGCCAGGGCATCAACCCTCTGGCCGGCACGGCAGAACGGGCAGTCCCCCGCCTCCCAGTTCTGGAACTCAGGAAATTCTTTGGCGCTGAACAGGCAGCGGATCGGGATGCCATCCAGCACATCATGAATGGAGAAGACGGCGGCGATGCCTACGACGGTTCCGCCATACCATCTGATACACTCAATGGCCTTCCGGACTTTATTGCCGGTCAGGAGCGAGCCGCAGAGAATCAATGTTCTCTTTCCCTTGATCAGCGGCTGCAGATTATCACGGAAAATCATCTGTGTAGAATTTTCCAGTTCAGGAGATACGACATGCATATCCGCATCCTGGTTCACGGAATACATATCCTTCCTGGCCAGATCCATCGCCACGAAACCGCCCAGCACTTCAGTGCCGTCCATAGTTACTATGGTATCAATCTGCTGCTCGTAGGCGTAGGAATCGGCCAGGATCGAAGCAGCTTCCATGGCCATCCGCTGGTTCAGTTTGACTTCCATACTGTCCACGAACGCATTGCTGTGAGAATACGTCATGGCGAAATGCCCGGGTACGGTCCGGACCTTAATTTTCGTGTTGCGCTCGCAGGAAACTGTTGAAAAAGTTCCAATCATGGGGTTTCTCTCCTTTCCGTCCTTTCCCCCGGCAACTCAGGAGGATTCTGCTCGTTTCCCCGAAAAAGATTCATCCCATGTGCAGTTCGTAACAGTTCTGCTCTCATGGCGCGCAGACAAGTCTTGCTTTTGTGCGCAATGTGAAATCTTTTTCGCGATTTTACGATTTTTTGATACAGGTTGCTTCGTGCTTCGCACTTCCGCAACCTTAAAACATTCGTATTCCGCTCATTTTTTGCAAAAATGGCTCCATACTCATGTTTTAGCGGGTCCCAAAGTCATACAAACACGTGCAAGCACGTTTTGTATGACTTT
>CACZQT010000300.1 GCA_902783295.1 uncultured Lachnospiraceae bacterium | reverse complement strand
TGCACGGATCGTTTCCGCGTCAAATTCACCGCAGTCGGGTTTCAGATAAGATTTGTACTGATTTTCATAGCCGGGATAAATATTGTGTTTCATGCTGTCCCTCCTGAATTCTCTTTTTACAGTATATTTTGCCGCCGTGCAGCCGCCGGCGCAATGAGCGTCTGAGGAAAGTATATCACGATGCTTCCGGTTTTTCTATTGAAAAAGTCCTTCTGTCAAAAGAAGCTGTATTTACAGCCTCCTCTAAGTTCCGGGTTCTGGTGTCTGAAGCTGTTTATTCAGTACTTTATACCAGAAACCTGTTGCATTTTCCGTGGAGAATCCGGCGGCCTTATAGAAATCCTTTCTCTGTCCAAAAGAATTCACATAACATTTTTCAACGCCAAGCTCCTGACACCACCGGATGGCTCCGTGCATCAAAGCTGTGCCAAAACCTTTGTGCTTGTTTTCTGCTTCAAGGCAGAATTCTCCATCGGCCATATTTCTCTTCATGGAGTGAAGGTTTTCAATCCCCCTTCGTTGACAAATAATACCAGACGTCATATAATAATGCAAACTGAATAAAGAAAAGCAGCCGGTGCCTCTGCAGCCTTTTTGCGCTGACAGAGGGTAAAAGGGAAACAGGTGTAAGGCCTGTGCGATCTCGTCACTGTATGCGGAAGGGCATGACCAAGCGGAAACGCAGCCACTGAGTCATTGGGAAGGCGGCCATGCCGAATGCCGTGAGCCAGGAAACCTGCCGTCTGCCGGTACGGGAAAGAAATTTCCAGATCACGAGGACTTGATTGTACCATTGCTCCGGCATTCTGCCTGTTTCGCAGAAAGCGCCTTTTCTGTATATATCGTAAACGCATTTATAAAATGCATTTACGATAAACCCTCCGGGGGATGCGCACGGATTTGCAGGGATATGTGCGTAATGAAGCTTTTCAGGGAGCCGGATATTGAGTCCTTTTACCGCAGGGTAAAAGGATTTTCTTTTTCGTGCCGTTTTTCTCGATGGTGTAAATTTACCCATACATCAGGGGGCGGCATCCGTACCGGAACATGAAGGAGGAAAAACAACATGAAAAAGAAAATGGCACTGCTTCTGTCTCTTGCACTTGCCCTGGCCGTCACCTGCGGCTCTGCAAAGACTGCTTCTGCAGCGGAAACGGATCAGGAAAAAGCAGATCAGGTCGCTGAACTGATCGACGCGATTTATGTCCAGTCACGGACGGAGGACACCGATGCACAGTGCGCTGCAGCGAAAGCCGCCTGGGATGCCCTTACAGACGAGCAGAAGGAACTGGTGGAAGGTGAAGATGCCGATCCTGATTATTTCGGGCGGGATACGGGCGATGCTTCAGCTGATGATCCCCGCAACGGAGATGATATCGGCGAGAACGAACTGCTCGTCGTAAGTTTCGGCACATCCTTCAACGGAAGCCGTGCAGAGGATATCGGCGGGATCGAAAAAGCGCTGGAAGCTGCTTATCCTGACTGGTCGGTCCGGAGGGCTTTCACCGCTCAGATTATCATCAACCACGTGCAGGCGCGTGACGGTGAGTTTATCGACAACATGGACCAGGCACTGGAGCGTGCCGCGGCAAATGGCGTTAAAAACCTGGTGATCCAGCCCACGCATCTGATGCACGGTGCAGAATACGACGAGCTCACCGATGCCGTTGATGCCTGCCGGGATCAGTTTGAAACAGTTGCCATCGCCGAACCGCTGCTCGGCCAGGTAGGCAGTGATGCTTCCGTTATCAACAGCGACAAGGAGCGGGTTGCTGTCGCTGTTACCGCTGAAGCCGTAGAAGGCGCAGGTTACGAGAGCCTGGAAGCAGCAGCGCAGGATGGAACGGCTTTTGTATTCATGGGCCACGGTACTTCCCACACAGCCAAGGTGACCTACAGCCAGATGCAGACTCAGATGCAGGCTCTTGGATACCAGAATGTTTTTATCGGCACCGTAGAAGGCGAGCCGGAAGAAACAGCTTGTGAAGCTGTGATCGATGCCGTTCACGAAGCAGGCTACAGCAAAGTCGTGCTGCGGCCGCTGATGGTCGTTGCCGGGGACCATGCGAATAACGACATGGCCGGGGATGAAGAAGATTCCTGGAAGAGCATGTTCGGGGCTTCCGGTTACTTTGAAGCTGTGGACTGCCAGATTTCCGGTCTTGGCAGAATTCCCGCTGTGCAGGAAATTTATGTAGAGCATGCCGGCGCGGCCATTGGCAGCGCAGAGCCTGCAGAAGAAGCAGCGGCCGGCGATGTACAGCTGGCTGACGGCGTCTACACGGCAGAGTTCAAAACGGACAGCAGTATGTTCCATGTCAATGAGGCCTCCGAGGGTCTGGGAGAGCTGACGGTCGCGGACGGAGAAATGGTCATTCATGTAAGCCTGGTCTCCAAGAACATTGTCAATCTTTTTCCCGGACTCGCAGAAGACGCCCAGAAAGACGGTGCCGTCCTGCTGGACCTCACCACGGATTCTGTCACCTACAGCGACGGGATGACCGAAGAGGTATATGGATTCGATGTCCCGGTTCCCGCGCTGGATCAGGAATTTGACCTTGCCCTGATCGGCACATCCGGCAAGTGGTACGATCACAAAGTGAGCGTCTCGAATCCGGTTCCCGCAGAGTAACCTCTGCCATCAGAACAAGTTTGTTTTCTCCCATCCATAGAGGTGGGAGTCCAATCCCCGGCCAGGATATATACGTATTTCATCGAGCAGGTGGAGGTGCGCCTCTTCCTGCTCGTTCCCGATCTGGGAACCACCGGCAAAAGGAGCGCTTTCCATGAAACGGCTCATTCACATACCTTCCACTGTACTGACAATCCTGCTCCTGCTTGCCGTTTCAGGCTGCAGAACGAGCCAGAATACTGATTCCGCCAGAAATGAATCCCCTGCCGACAGTACCTTTCAGATCGCCGACGGTACTTATGAGATCGCCGTCGCCCTTGCCGGAGGAACCGGCAAAGCCTCCGTTTCCTCACCAGCGAAACTCACTGTACAGGATGGAAAAATGACGGCATCCATTGTCTGGAGCAGCCCCAATTATGATTATATGCTGGTTAATGACGTCCGCTATGATGCGGAAATCCTGGACGGCCGCTCTGTCTTTGAAATTCCTGTGGCGGCGCTGGACGAGGAGTTTCCGGTCATCGCGGATACAACCGCCATGAGCACGCCCCACGAAATCGCATATACGCTCTTTTTTGACGCATCTTCACTGACTGAGGAATCTGAATCTTCACCGGCTGCGCCATCTGAATCTTCACCGGCCGGAGGATCTGAGTCTTCACCGGCCGGGGAATCCGGATCACATCTGGCTGGGGAATCCGAATCATCACTGACCGGATCATCACCGGCCGGGGAATCCGAAGTGATGTCCGCTGTGCCGGAGTGGAGCAATCTTTCGGTGGAGCGGGAGCTTCCTCTCTCCTATGCCACGCAGTTCCGTATGACAGAGTACACCGGCGGCTATCTGCTCGCGGACATCAACACGACCGGACGTTTTCTGATCATTCCGGAAGGACTGCCCGTTCCCGAAGGACTGGAGGCGGATATCGTTCCTCTCTGCCAGCCGCTGGATAAGATCTATCTGGCTGCAACCTCTGCCATGGATTTCTTCCGGACGCTGGATGCAGTCGATCACATCCGCCTGTCCGGAACAGACGAGGACGGCTGGTATATCCCGGAGGCAAAGCAGGCGCTCCGGGACGGCAGCCTGCTCTTCGCCGGCAAGTATAACGCCCCCGATTATGAACTGATCTTCTCCGAACAGTGTGATCTGGCTATTGAATCCACCATGATATATCATTCTCCCAAAATCAAGGAACAGCTGGAAACGCTGGGCGTTCCAGTTCTGGTGGAACGTTCCAGCTATGAGGAGCATCCGCTGGGCCGCATGGAATGGATCAGATTCTACGGCGCGCTGCTTGGCCGGGAAGAGGAAGCCGAAACACTCTTCCTCAAAGAAGCCGCCAATGCAGAGGCACTTGCGGAACAGACCGGAACCGGAAAGACAGCTGCCTTTTTTTACATCAATGCCGCCGGTACGGTGAATGTCCGCAAAAGCGAAGACTATGTTTCCCGAATGATCGACATGGCCGGAGGCCGGTATATCTTTTCCGGTCTGAACAGCGGCAATGCTCTTTCCACCGTCAACATGACCATGGAGGCTTTCTATGACGGCGCAAAGAACGCGGATCTGCTGATTTACAACAGTACCATCGACGGGGAGCTCTGGACCATGGATGAGCTGCTGGCAAAGAGTCCGCTGCTGGCAGATTTCAAAGCGGTGAAGGACGGTGAAGTCTGGTGTACCGGCAAGAATCTCTTCCAGGAGCCCATGGGACTCGGCAGGCTGATCGTGGATATCCACCGTGTCCTGACCGGAGATGTTCCGGATGACGGGGTACTGACCTATCTGCACAGGCTGAAACAGTAAGGGACAGAACATGGAGAATAAAAACATTCGTCTTTGGACCGGCTTTACCGGCCTGCTGGCTGCGCTTGCCGTACTCGTTTTCTGGAACATCAACGCCGGCAGCATACATCTCCCGGTCCGGGAAATTGCCGGAATCCTCTTCCACCGCACCGGGGAAAACGCGGTGATCGTCTGGAACATCCGTCTGCCTCGCATTCTTGCCGCGCTGATGCTGGGCGGAGCCCTGTCTCTGTCCGGTTTCCTGCTGCAGACCTTTTTCGCCAATCCCATTGCCGGCCCCTTCATCCTGGGGATTTCTTCCGGTGCAAAGCTGGTTCTCTCCCTGACCCTGATCGGACTGCTCAGCCGCGGAATCGCTGCAGGCTCCTTTGTGCTGATTGCGGCGGCTTTCGCCGGCGCCCTTCTCTCCATGGGCTTTGTACTGGCCATTTCTTTAAAAACAAAACAGATGTCACTGCTCATCATCAGCGGCGTCATGATCGGATATATCTGCTCTGCAATCACCGATTTTGCAGTGACATTTGCGGATGATGCCAACATTGTCAATCTTCACCACTGGTCACTGGGCAGCTTCTCGGGACTGTCCTGGGAGAATACAGGAATAATGGCAGCGGTGATAGT
>CACZQT010000299.1 GCA_902783295.1 uncultured Lachnospiraceae bacterium | reverse complement strand
TTGCCGGGGATGTATTTCCCGAGGATCGAATACAGATAAGCTGTAATGGCTTTCGGCAGCGAAATCGCGCAGCCGGTCAGGACCGTCAGGTAATGCCAGAGGGTCGAAAGAGTAATCTTATAGATAAAATATGCCAGAACGGCCAGCAGGAAAACACCCCAGTTGATCGACAGGTCGAGATTCTTGTAGGCATCGTAATTCTTGTAAAAATACCTTGCCAGAAAAACCGCAACCAGTACCAGAAAGAGCCTTTTCAGCCATTTCATCCAAGGAACAGCCTGTTTCCCGCTCTTTGTCTCTTCTTCTTTGTTCATCTTATCCTCTTGACTCAGAAACTGAGCAGTACACGAATAAAGCACATGTAGTAATAGATCAGCATGTGGGGAATCTTTTCCAGTTTGTCAGGATGCTGCACCGAATAATTCCGGTTCGCGACAGCCAGCCTGGCTGCAAGCCTGTGATTCCAGCTGCACTTTTCCCTGGCCGGGACGGTTTCCTTCGTCTGCGTTTTTACAGAAGGCGTTTTTTTCTGAAGGAGCTTTTTCTTCGCCGGCAGGCAGTTGAACTTGAATACCAGGGCACGCTTCTGGCTTCGGACCATGTCTCTGCCGCTGATGTGGGAATCCTTCAGGGCACCACGGCTGGCAGCGTCCTGATACAGGCGGAGTCCCTGTTCCGTACGGATCACACAGCTGCTGTGCTTAATGGTCTCATTCTTCATTTCCTTCAGCCAGATGTCCCCGAAGCTGAGATCCGCAGCCTTCGCGAAGTGATCCTGGCAGGTCATACAGCTTCCCTTTTCGTAGAAGAACGCGTTTTTATAGGCACAGATGGTTTTCGTATAAGAAAACGTCTTCACACTTCCGTCCTTGTATTCCACCACGGACTGGCCGCGCCAGTGACCCTGGCGGTAATACAGGCGGGAAGCGCCTGTCAGGTCTATGGAAGCCTGCTTCAGCGATGTGAGAGTGGCCTGGATATCATGGTTTCCGCTGCAGTACAGCCCGATTTTCAGCACTATCTTTTCACGCAGCTCAGGTTCCTTTTCCAGAATGCGGCTGAACCCTTCCATCTGGCAGGGAGTCAGAACAACCGCCAGCTTCCCGTGAAAAGCCCGCAGCATATCCACATGCTGCAGCAGAGGCAGCCACATATATACGCTCGAACCGCTGTCACGGATCTCATCCTCCGTTGTCGCAATCCAGGTTTTATATCCCAGTTTCCCGTCTTCAATCTCGGTTTTCGTTACCCAGGCGCCGTCAATCTCCCCGGCCCGGAGCAGGTCGCACAGCAGGGCGGTAATCATTCCGCCTGAAGCTGCGTGCAGTCTGTCCTCTTCATGAGCCGCATACCCTTTCCTCAGTTTCAGATAAGGGCCGATATATCTTTCCGGCATATCCCATTCCAGCGTTCCCTTCGCACGGGTCCGGGCATTCAGACGTTCTTCCTTTTCCGCAAGAATACCGTCCAGCACACGTTTAATCTGGACAACATTCTGCCGGGAACTGGCCATGACGGAATCGTAGTGAAGATCCAGTTTCCTTCGGATTTCCGCTTCCTCGGATTCAAACCGTTCAAATTCTTTTTCCAGCGACTCCGCGGTCAGCGCAGAAAAGTCGATCGCATACTGCCCCAGTTCAAAGTAGTCGAGAACTTCCTGATACTTATGACTCCACCCTACCAGCAGAACCGGCACCTTTTTCTCCAGCGCGCCGACCATGGCATGAAAACGGGAAGCCACCAGATATTTACATCTCCCGATGTATTCCCGGATCTCTTCGGCATCCATTTCCTTGTGATACCAGCGGACCATGTCCTTCTGCACGGTTCCCTCATAAATCGCATCGCCCACCATCAGGTCGTTATTGCGGCTTTTCTGGCTGTTGATGCGGGCAGCATTGGCAATCAGCAGAACACGGTAGCCCCTCCGGTTCAGATATTCGATAAACTCGATCATGATCTTCTTGTAGTCGATAGAAAGCTTCTCGCATTTTTTCTCGACGACAGAACTGATAGAAAGGCCGATGACAGGACCGGCATAAAATTCTGCATCTTCCCGGCATACAGCCTCCACCATTTTTTTATGCGGCTCACTGTCCGCCATGGTAAAAGCGCCATCCGCACAGAGGCAGACATTTTTCTCAACACCGATCTCCCGCAGATTCTCCTGAGTGCCTTTTCCTCTGGCACAGATCAGCTTCATTTTAGGAAGAATCCATTTTGCCAGCAGACGGTTGGGAAGGCTTTTGAAGGTACCCATGGCCTGGGAGTATTTCATCACCGGAGTGCCTACCAGCATCGGAACCGCGGCGCAGACGAAGGCGTAGGTATTCATAATCACACCGCGGCTGTCCACGAAAGAAATACCCGCCTCGTCCAGCACGGCGTCCGAACGGTTATATTCCCGCAGGATTTTATTTTTGAGCAGCAGCGCCTTCAGCGGCGGGCACCAGCGGAACAGCCGGTACAGGATCGCCAGGGGAAAGGCTACAAACAGAAGCATTTCCGGCTTGCAGGGAACAATGCGCACAAAGTCCCAGGGCACCTGCTGCCTGTCCCCGGACGGGTATACCGACATCAGGGATATATTCAGTCCCTCGCCATAAGCCTCATACAGCTGCCGGATGGAACTCTGCAGCATGGCAGCCGCCCCTTTGTTCCCGCTGTAGCTGGCTGCCGTAATCGCGATTCTCAGTTCTTTCATGACTCCCTCCTGCGCGGAACACCTATTCCGTCACGTATTCCGAAAGAGCATATCCCATGCTTTCCAGCCTGTCTTTCAGTCCTTCTCCCATGACATAGACAGACACTCTGTTCTTTCCATATTTCATATGATTCAGCCGGTATATGGGACCAGCCCAGGAAGCCCGGTTCTGGACCTCTCCTTTGGTAACCAGCCAGAGGTTTTCCAGTTTTCCGGCTTCCTTGTACTTTTTATCGATAATCCGGTATTCTTTCAGCACCGGCTGGTAGATCTTGGGGTAGTCCGCGGATTTGATCAGATAAACGTACGGATACTCCGCCGCTGCAGCTTTTGCAGAAATCAGGCATTCCACTGCAGCTTTCATCGGCTTATAGGTAGACGTGTCCTTTTTTACCCGGACAATTTCATAGTTATACAAGTAGACCCCGACAAACAGCGCACAAACCAGAATCATCGCGATCCTGCCCCGGCGGATCCGGAACAGCAGCAGAAGCAGGCAGAACACGCCGAGCGCCAGAAGACCCGCAGCAAGAAATGCGCGGGAATTTGGCGTTATTCTGCGCAGCAGAACGCCTGTCGCGGCGACCATCTTCCGGTCAAAGGCCTGAGTATCAAACAGGGGAAGTGTGCTCCGGTTTGCGAGAAAGATAACTCCGGCAAAGGCAGCCAGAGAAAGGATTCCGGTAAGGCGTCCGAAACATTTCCGCCGGAAAATGAAAAAGACCAGCGCCAGCAGACAGAGAATTCCCACACTGCCGATCATGTACCGCTCATAGAGCAGCCTCTGTACGTTCTTGGAAACGGTTCCGCTGTAATTGCGGACAATATGGGGAAAGAAAAACAGAATTCCCAGTGCGAAACTCCCGAGAAAATTGAACAGGCCAAAAAGCGCGGCCAGTATTTCCTCTTTCCCGAAGGAATTCCGCCTGCGAAGCTCCCTGATCAGGATGAAGCAGCCTGTCAGGAAACCCGCTGCCACCAGGCCTGCCGTAGAAGTGAACAGGCTGAACAGCCATCCAATACTTCCTTTTACCAGGACAGCCAGCCCCTTTGCGGTAAAAACGGATTTCAGAACCGCCGAAAGGGAGAAGGCACCGGAAGAAGCATGCCCCGCCCCGTATTTTCCCCAGATCGCGTTTTTAAAAATCCCCGTCAGGAAACGATCTGCCCCCAGCGATCCCGCGAGCGCCAGAAAATACACCGGGTAATGAACGGTCCGGACATGGAAAAACAGGCTGCCGCAGGCAGCCGTGCACAGGACAGCCAGAACCAGAACGATGCCTCTGGTATGGCACATATAGGCAAAAACAGATCCCAGAGCCGCCAGTATAGACAGGACTGCTCTCTTCTTTCCGTTCCCGGCTTCCGCCAGTTCCAGAAGAAGCAGGATCAGTACCCAGGACAGCATAACCAGCAGCCAGTCCGCCCGTCCGAACGAGCTCTGGAAAAGGATCGCCGGCGCTGTTGTGGAAACCATAGTCAGCCCGAAAGCATCCCAGGGTTTCTCCACATGCAGGAATTTCCGGCAGATCATATAAGCTGCAGGACCGGAAAAACCCAGAAGAAGCCCACCGATCACCAGCAGGACACGGTACAGTACCAGGGAGTCCCGGATCAGCAGGAACGGCAGTCCGTAAAACACCACCGTTCCGTATTTGTAGTAAAAGTCACCTGCCGCATGAACAGCCTCTGTCCAGTCGTATCCTGCCAGATAGGCGGAATTGGCAAAAGTGCCGAATTCATCCACCGTATAAGCAGCATGCATCCGCAGGGAAGGAATAATCAGCAGCCCGGCCAGAACCACATAGCTGAACACGAGAAGGAGTTTATCAGTCCTGTTCATCCGCATGGTCATAATCCAGCTTTCTCACATGATACTGAATGTCTTCCAGCAGTTTCCTGTTGGCGGCAATCAGGTCCGCCTGCAGGCCGATGATGGCTGTCTGGAAGCCGATCATAAGCAGAACGCTGGCAAGAATCAGGGACTGGATATGGCCGGTGCCGCTCCCTGTCAGGAAGAAGACCAGGAAACGGATCCCCAGAATAAGCCCCAGCAGGAAAATGACTCCTCCGATGGTCAGGAAGAAGGACATGGGCCTGTACATCATGAAAGACCGCATAATCGTTATGGTGGAGCGCTTTACATACCCGAACATGCTGGAAAACAACCGGGATTTCCGCAGTTCCGGATTGGTCCGGATCGGGACTGACTCCATGGCAATGCGGTTTCTGCCGGCCTGGATAATGGTTTCCAGTGTGTAGGTATATTCATTCGTCACATTCATCCGCATGGCAGCTTCCCGGCTGTAGGCGCGGAAGCCGCTTGGCGCATCCGGAATGTCCGAATGGGAAGCCACTCTCACCGTCCAGCTGCCCAGGTGCTGCAGCTTTTTCTTCAGCGGTGAAAAATGCTCTGTTGCGTCAATCGGTCTCTCGCCGATGACGATATCTGCCTTCCCGTCGAGGATGGGACGGATCAGCTTTGCAATGTCCTCGCCGCAGTACTGATCATCTGCGTCCGTATTGACGATGATGTCCGCACCGTTCCGGAGGCACGCATCCAGCCCGGCCATAAAGCCCTTGGCCAGCCCCCGGTTCTTTTTGAAATTCACAACGTAGTTTACGCCCCAGTTTTTCGCAACCTCTACGGTCTTATCCGTACTTCCGTCGTTGATAATAAGAATCTCTATTTCATCAACGCCATCTATCTTCTTCGGAAGATCGTTCAGGGCAATTTCCAGAGTTTCCGCTTCGTTATAGCAGGGAATCTGTATAATCAGTTTCATAATGGATCCGCCTCATTCCTGTGTGGATTGGCACAGCCCGGCGTCCTTGTCCGCCGGGGTGCGTTATGCAGTAGCATCTTAGCACAAAAAGCTTTCAGAAGCAATCCGGCCGCCGGGGCCGGCCCCTGTCCGCTTAAGGGTTCGTATACGTCCGGAAAGCATCCGCTGCCTCCGGGTTGTTGATGTAGATGAAATAGGTTTTATACCGGACCAGCTCATAGCCGGCTTCGATATATGCTTTCTTTTCCTTCGTCATCCATACCATATTGTCCTGTTCCCAGTTTTCCTTCTTCGGCTGCCTCATGTGGAGGAAAGAAAGATCCCGGTCGATAAACTGAATAGCCAGACTGTTTCTGGTATACGGGAGGTAAACATTTTCTGTCAGCTTTCCGGCCTCGCTCAGTTCACGGATAAGCGTCGCTTCCTTCGCAATCGCGCCGAAACTGATCTTCGGAGCCTTCCATTTCACCTGCAGGAACCTGTCAGCCGAAAAGACCAGCAGAATAACAAGGGAAGCAGAAGCCAGGAAACAGGATATCCGCCGGGCAGGATTCCCGCATTTCTTCAGGGGGAAAACCGCCGCTGTCACGAGGAGCATGACCAGCACAGTCCCTCCCATGGTGAGGATCATCTTATTCTGGTTGGATATGGATCTGAAAACATAGGATCCCAGTGCTCTTTCCACATATGTGGAGTCCTCTGCCCGCTGCAGATAGGGGAACACCTTCCAGAAGAAGACCCCCTCCACTGCCAGAAAAAGGCCCCAGCCGGCAGCCAGATGGCTTTTCAGGACAGGTGCCTTGCGGCGGAAATAAGCAAGCGTCCCCAGCAGGACCGGTCCTATGTATGTAAAGTAATATCTGGGATAATTGATCCCTTTATAATAATAGGTAACCTTCTTTTCCACCATAGCCGGAAGCAGAAGACTTCCCCAGCGCACAGCCACACCCAGTATGGTAATGACAATGCAGATCCCAAAGGTCAGCATGACCAGAATGCAGGGATCCACCCATTCGCTCTTCACAGCCTCGTCTTCGGCAAAGAATTTCTTCCGGAGTACCGGGAACTGCTTCACACACCAGATCACTGCAATAGCCGCGGCAAAAGCAGGAATCCCGAAACCGCGGACCATCAGGGAATGAAGATTGCCAAACAGGACAATCAGAAGAGTTTTAAAAGCCAGCGCCGATTCCAGGAACCACAGGCTGACATGGGAAAGAACCGTGGTATTCTTCTTCGGCGAACCGCCCATCCACAGCAGGGCAATAACAACCTTTCTGAGGTACCGCTGGATGAGAAAACCAACGACCAGGGTTCCTCCGAAGGCGGCAGGCTGAAGAAGCCATTTCCGTTTCGAGAGGAACAGAAAAACTTCCACACAGAGTACGGCCAGGAGCAAAGACATAGTACGTTCGTGCACCGAAAGGCCCCAGCTGAGGAGCAGCGCCATGGCCACTGCCTGGACAATTCTGGTTTTCTGTCCCGCCTCCAGGCTCTGCCGTGCTTTCAGAAGAATCCAGATAGCAAGCCAGCAGACAAAGTAGAGCGGCAATTCATTATCTGTCCTGTACCAGAAATTCCCTGTACCGGTATTCCCGATGAAAAAGGTGGGAAGGACAGCCATAACCACTGTCAGGATGTTCCCCGGAAGATCAGCGTATTTCACCAGGATCCGGTAAATCAGCATGCTGCTCAAAGCAACCAGCACTGCGTTAACGGCTGCAATCACCGCAAGCAGCATCTCCGGAGAGCGGATCAGCCGGAACAATGGAAAGAACAGGCAGTAATAGCCGAAGCCATAATACCCGTTGATCGCGGGAGAAAAGTGTGTCCAGTCATACCCCGCCAGATAGGCAGGCACAATCAGCGGCCCAAAATCATCCATCCGGAATTCCAGCCGGACAGACTGGAGATAGCAGATTCCCCTCAGCAGCAGGGCTGCCGCAAAGGTAAGATACAGAAAGAGATCTGCCTTTCCGCTTTTTTTCTCTTTTGTCAAAGGAACAGACATACAACTTTCTCCTTTTCTGTGACGGACGGTCGATCAGACGTTTTCAAGCTTCTTCCAGAACCAGGTAAGCGGCCGTTCCAGAGGCGGAAGCGACAGCAGCAAGGCCAGTACCAGACTCAGGAGTACATAGACAATCCGGTAGCCGGACGGGAAGAAGCTGGCCAGGAACTTCCCGAAATTGATATCTTCCAGGAAGAACAGAATCGGCCGGTGATACAGATATATCTGCAGTGTCCGCCTCCCGATGTCCGTCAGATAAGAATGTCCGGAAGGCGCGAGAATCACAATAGATGCACTAAGAATAAAACCGGCGGCATAACAGGCCAGGCGGAGAAAAGCGCCGAGCTGAACCTGTGTAAGACCAATCCTCTCCTCCATGGAAAAATAGGATTTCCAGGCTCTCATGAGGTTGATATACCGGTTAAAGAAATCTGTATGGCGGAATACCAGGAAACAGGTCCCTGCCAGGCACACGGCAGCTGCTGCCATCCAGATTTTTTTCCCGCGGGAGAAGCCTGTCTTCTCCGCAGGCCAGCAGGTCCCCAGCAGG
The DNA here is from genome assembly GCA_902783295.1 of uncultured Lachnospiraceae bacterium. Classification (GTDB taxonomy): domain Bacteria; phylum Bacillota; class Clostridia; order Lachnospirales; family Lachnospiraceae; genus UBA3305. The sequence continues at coordinate 5,568 of CACZQT010000299.1, read as the reverse complement.
AACCAGGGGTAAAAGGCGAAAAAGCGGGCCAGAACGAGATTCCCTCCCACAGACTTGTCATAGCCGGAAAAGCAGGCAAAGATTACGGCAACACAGATCAGGAACGTTCTCGGAACATTTCTCAGCCAGTATGTGAGTACCATGAAAGCCGCTATGCAGAACAGATACCAGGCAGCACCTTGTTCCGACCACATGGAAAGGCTTTTCACTTCCCCAAAATAAAACTGGATGGCAAAAGTCACAAATTTCAGGAAGAATCCCAGGATCACGTACCCTGTCACCCGCTGAAGGAGTTTGGCACCTGTTTCTACGGTTTTCCGGGAAAACATACCCGTCATAAAGACAAACAGGGGCATGTGAAACATGTAAATAAATGTATAGAATGCCTGAAGGCTGTGGGATTTACTGAGATAGGGCGTAGCCGCATGTCCCATAACCACCAGCAGTATCAGGATTCCTTTGATGTTGTCCCATTTCGCGATCCGGCTGCTGCCCTGTTTATCACTCATGCATGGCCTCCTCATCCGTTTTCAGGAATCGCCCGTAATATCTGCGGTCCGACAGCTTTCCTTTTCACCGGACTTCCGCCCGGTTCCGGACAGTTATGTCTTTTTATTGTAACATGCAGGGACTGTTATTGCAAACAGAACTTGAAATCAACCGCCCCGGTATGATATATTTCGTATGTTCCGGAGACGGGTTCTCATCTGAAAAGAGCTGTCATTTTCCGCTTTCAGCGGCAGATGCCATCTCCCGCCAGGACGAGTCTGTTTTCTTCCGCCTGCAGAAGCAGGCGTCATCTCCGACCCGGATAAACAAATGAGTTTTTGAGGATACACTTCATGAAAACAAAAAAGAAAAACGGCTCTGCACGGGCTTCGGTCCTGCCGTCATTCATTACATTCCCCCGGGACGCCCACATGTGGTTCTGGCTGGCGGTCCGCATTATTGCCTTTTCCGTACTGCTGGTCTGTTTTTTCCGGCATCCTGACTGGTACTCCAAGGTTTCCGGCGGAGTAACTCATTATATGAAAAAAAGGATCCTCTTCCTTCTGGGGCTTTGCTTCCTGCTGGTAACCGTGCCCTGTTTCCGTCTGAAGCTGCCTGTATGGCTCCGGATCCCCCTGGCCGGCGCGGAAATTTTCGGTCTGGCTTTCCTGGCTGTCTACCGGGCGGAACGGGTCCACAAATACAATATGCTGGCCATGTATACCAATATTATTATATATAATCTCATATTGGTACTGGCCCTGTTTCTGGTCTTCCATCTTATTACCAACCGGATCCGGATCAGTGCGGTACTGGCGTACCTTCTGGTTGTATTCTTTTCCATTGTAAACTACTACATCAATCTCTTCCGGGGAGAGCCCATCAACGCGGCGGACCTTTATGTGGTCGGTACCGCTCTGAATGTAGCATCCACCTATACAGTCAGTCTCACCCAGCAGACCTTCATCGCTTTCTTTGAAATGGCCACGGTAGTCGCTGTCGCGAACTGGCTGCCGAAGGAAGAACTGGTTCTGAAAAAATGGGCCAGGCTGCTTTATGACGCCGTCATCCTTGGCGCAGCCGTCTATGTTTTTTATCTGTTTGCCCTGTCTCCCTGGCCCCTGCGTCAGGGAGTGCAGGTCAAAGTCTTCCAGCCTATGAAGACTTATAAACGAAACGGGGAAGTACTGAATTTCGTACGCGGATTTTACTACATGAAGGTGGATCAGCCGGAAAAGTACAGCCCCTCCGCTGCCCGGGATATGATGGCGGCCTCGGGATATGTCAGCGACACACCGGATGCGGATGACGGCCGCGTAAATCCGAATATCATTTTCATTATGAATGAAAGCCTGGCGGATTTCAGCGAGTACCCCAGCCTTCAGCTGAATGAGGATCCTCTGGCCTATATCCACTCCCTGAAAAACAGCCATGCAGCGAACGTAATTACAGGCGACCTGCACGTGGATGTTTTCGGAGGCCGTACGGCAAATACCGAGTACGAAGTACTGACCGGCAACTCCATTGCCTTCCTGCCCTATAACGCAGTTCCTTATGCCCTGTATCTCCGCTCCCCCTTCCCCTCCCTTTTCTGGGACTTCCGGGATACCGGTTACTGCGGGAACTCGGCTTTCCATCCGTACCTGGCCAACGGGTACAGCCGCCCGCGCGCCTACCCCAACCTGGGTTTTGAGGATTTTGTCTCGATCGAAACCATTGAGTCTTCCCTCACAAACCAGGATTATATCCGCAAATATATCTCAGACCGCTGTGATTTTGAACACGTAATCGAACTCTACGAAGAAGCCAGAAAAACAGGCAATGCCCCCTTCTGTCTTTTCAATGTGACCATGCAGAACCACGGGGGATACACAAAGGCCTACAAGAACCTGCCCTCGGATATCAGCATCCTCAGTGAAATGAGCGAAGCCGATGATGCCGAGCGTTATCTCAACCTGACCAACCAGTCGGATGAAGCCTTTGAACTGCTTACGGAATATTTCTCAAACGTGAAAGAGCCTACGATTCTGGTCATGTTCGGGGATCATCTCCCTAACCTGCCGAATTCCTTTTACGCCTCCCTGCTCGGGAAGTCCTTCAGCAAGCTGAATGACCTGGAAATGTTCCAGCGCTATCAGACCTCCCTGGTGATCTGGGCCAATTATGATATCAATCCAAACGGCATCTACGACGGCGTATTCGATGAGATCAGCATAAACTACCTCAGCGCGGCCGTGAAGAAGCTGGCCGGCGTTCCCATGACAGCCTACCAGAAATTCCTGGCGGACATGCAGGAAAAAATTCCTGTGTTTACCGCTCATGGCTGCCTCGACGCGGAAGGGAATTACTTTGCTCTGGACGACACTTCCTCTCCCTGGTATGACCTGGTAAAAGAATATCATATGTATTTCTACAATTATCAGTTTGGCAAAAGCGGCCGCCAGGACGACTTTTTCTGCCTGGACACAGAGCTTCCGAGCTTTCGGAGCGAAGGCGGCAAATAGCCCAGATTTTATCTCAGCGGAGTAAACACTTACTCGTCTCAGTGGGGGTCCTGTATCCCACTGAGATAAAAGCCTCCGGCGGATCGCAGGCGTGCACAGAGGAAGGTGCCTCACTCCGGTCTTATCGAATCAAAAAAAGCCTTGCAGAAACGGTTTACACCTGTTTCCGCAGGGCTTATTTCAGCTACGTTTTTCTCAGTTCAGCATCATCCTGTCGTTCGCGAATTCCGCGCCGGCCGCCTGCTCGAATTTCAGCAGCAGGTCCTTTACCCTAAGGTTCTGCTTGGCTTCACCCGCCACGTCATAGATAATCCTGCCTTCATGCATCATGATCAGGCGGTTTCCGTGAACGATGGCATCCTTCATATTGTGCGTAATCATAAGCGTGGTCAGCCCATGTTCCGTGACAATACGTTCTGTAGCCTCCAGCACCTTTTCCGCCGTCTTGGGGTCCAGGGCTGCCGTATGCTCATCCAGAAGCAGCAGTTTCGGTTTCTCCAGAGTAGCCATCAGAAGAGTCAGCGCCTGGCGCTGGCCGCCGGAAAGCAGTCCGACCTTGGTCGTAAGGCGGTCTTCCAGTCCCAGATTCAGAGTGGCCAGCTGGGCTTTATATTCTTCCCTTTCAGCCCTGGTAACGCCCCAGCGCAGGGTGCGGCTCTTTCCCCGGCGTTTTGCAAGAGCAAGGTTTTCCTCAATCTGCATGGTGGCAGCTGTCCCGGTCATGGGATCCTGGAACACCCTGCCGATCAAGCGGGCCCGTTTAAAATCCGGCAGACCGGTTACGTCCTCACCGCCGATGGAAATGGAGCCGGCATCCACCGGCCAGACACCGGCGATGGCGTTCAGCAGGGTAGATTTCCCGGCACCGTTGCCGCCGATGACCGTCACAAAATCCCCTTCCGCCAGATCCAGGCTGACGCCGCAGAGAGCTTTCTTTTCATTGATAGTTCCGGGGTTAAATGTCTTATAAATTTCTTTACAGCTGAGCATTTATTTCCCCTCCTTCTTCGATCTGGCCAGTCTGGCAGCACGGGCGAAAGAACTCGTCCTCTGTCCCTGCAGGTAAGGCACCGCCAGGAATACAGCCACGATAATGGCCGTAAACATCTTCATCAGGTTGGAGTCGATCTTCAGCCACAGAACGATTGTATATACCATATAATACAGGATGCCGCCCACAACCACGAATACAAAGCGGCCGGCTGTATTCATCCGTTTTCCCAGAATCGCGCTGCCGATAACTTCTCCGATGATGACAGCGGCCAGGCCGATTACGATGGCGCCGCGGCCGGAGTTGACATCCGCAAAACCGGAATACTGCGCCGCCATGCCGCCGGCGAAAGCGACCAGCGCGTTGGAAAGCGCCAGGCCCAGCACCTTCATGGCGTTGATATTGATACCCTGTGCTTTACTCATCTGCTGGTTGCATCCGGTAGCGCGGACGGAGGAGCCGAGCTCTGTTCCGAAGAAGAAATACAGGGCGATGATCATAACTATGACCACCAGGCCGCCCACCAGGATCGCCTTGTTCACGTTCCGGCCGGAAACCGCCAGGTGATACTTATCTACGCTGACCGCCTGGTTGGCTTTCATGCCAAGAATCATCAGATTGACAGAATACAGAGCGTACTGCGTCAGGATACCGGACAGAATCGCGGGAATTCCCAGCTTCGTGTGAAGCAGCCCCGTGACCATTCCTGCCAGGAGTCCGGCACCGGCAGCCGCAGCCATGGCCGCCCAGGGGTTCCAGCCCTTCAGGATCAGCATGACCGTTACGCAGGCACCTGTGGAAAAGGTACCGTCTACGGACAGGTCAGCCACATCCAGCAGGCGGAAAGTAATGTAGACACCCAGAGCCATCATACCCCAGATCAGGCCCTGGGCAACACCTGCCGGGAGACGCCCCAGCAGGTTGGTAAAATTCAGTGACGCAAAATAGGCAGCCATTATGAACCTCTTTTCCAACGTGTTTTTTGAGACAGGCGAAGCGGAACAAGGGGACAGCCCCTGTGTCGTCCGAGACACAGGGACTGTCCCCTTGTCTCACTCTCGCCCGCAAAAGGTGGGAGCTGGATTACTCCGCAGTATAAGCTTCGTAGCCTTCGGGAATTTCAATACCCAGAGCTTCGCAGAGTTCGGGGTTGTACTTCTTCACCGGGTTCTGGAAGTATTCGATCGGCATTTCGGAAACATTTGCTTCGCCCTTCAGAATCTTCACAGCCATTTCACCGGTGGTCCGGCCAAGGTCGTAGTAGTTGATGGACAGGGTCGCGATACCGCAGCCGGCCATCAGACCTTCTTCGCCGCAGATGATCGGAACGCCCGCGGGTCTGGCAACGTTGTTGATTGCCTCGGTGCAGGAAGCGGCGGTATTGTCTGTAGGGATGTACAGAGCATCGTTATCGTCGCAGGCCTGGCCGGTAACGGAGGTAACATCGTTGGAATCAGAGAAGGTGTACACAGCTACGGTGCGGCCGGAAGCTTCCAGAGCAGCCTTTACCACATCCGCCTGATACTTGGAGTTCGGTTCTGCAGAGCAGTACACGATGCCGACCTTCTGGGCTTCCGGCAGCAG
>CACZQT010000298.1 GCA_902783295.1 uncultured Lachnospiraceae bacterium | reverse complement strand
GTGAAGAAGAAACATCCGTTATAGAAAAACTGCCTCATTCACATATTGTTGTTACGGATCCCCAGGTAGATCCCACCTGCACGGAAACCGGCCTTACGGAAGGAACCCACTGCTCCAAATGTAATGAGATCCTGAGTGGGCGGGATATCATCCCGGCTGCAGGCCATGACTATGATCTGGAAAATCCGGTCTGGAATTGGGGAGAAAACTTTCAGACTGCTTCCGTAATATTCACGTGCCGGAATAATCCTGATCATAAAGAAACCATATCCGGAATGGTAACGCCGGGAGTTGTGGAAAGTCCTTCCTATGCCAAAACCGGAAAGAAAACGTATAATGCCACTGCTGTATATAAGAATCAGGAATATAAGGGAGAAATGACAGAAACCATTCCGGTTTTGGCACCGGCCGGAATTACGCAGGAGGGAATCAGCTGGCGCATAGCGGATGGGACGCTGACTGTTGGAGTGCAGGCTGATTCTCACAGTAGTGGGGAAGTCGGTTCACATGGCACTGATACCATGATCCGGGACTATACTTCCTCAGATCCGGCTCCCTGGCTGGATGCTGCCATAGAACTGGGCGTTTCAAAAATCTTTGTCAGCGAGGGAATTACAAAGATCGGAGATCATTCCTTTGATGGAATCACAGCCATAGAGGAGATCATTCTTCCGAGAAGTCTGACCGAAATCGCGGATAATGGATTTGAAGAGACTTCGCTCGGCACTGCGAAAATAAGCTATGCCGGAACATTGACTGAGTGGAGCGCACTGACGGACGGGACTGCGCTTTCCAAAGTTGAAGTGATTTCTACCCACGTACATACCTGGGACAATGGAAGCATTGTGCAGCCGCCGACCACCACGGCTGAAGGCCTCAAGATCTTAACCTGCACGGACTGCGGGGAGAAGAAGACGGTGCAGGTTCCCATGCTGGCTGCAGTGAAAAACCCAACGGTAAAGAAAGTTCCTTCGATCAAAACGCCTGCAGCGGCGAAGACCAGTATCACAGTCAAATGGACACACTTCAAAACCAATACCGCAGCGGCAAAAAAGATCTGGAAAGGTATCAAGAAAGTTCAGATTCAATGCAGCACGGATAAGAAATTTAAGAAGGTCGTCAAGACAGCAGCTGTATCAAAGAGCAAAACAAAGGGCGTTCTTAAGGGTCTGAAGAAAAACACCACTTATTATATCCGCATCAGATACACGGATGGAAAAGGATTTTCCAAATGGAGCGGTACTAAGAAGGTAAAAACGAGGAAGTAACCGATAGGACCGGGCAGGAAATAAAGAAACACTTTATTTCCTGCCCGGTTTTTCGAAGCTGTAAGGGCTCGTCAGATTTCCGGATTGTCCCCCTCCAGGCATATACGTCCGTTCTGTCCCGGAAAACTTGTAAAATTCTTCGCCATATACTCTGTTGGATAAACAGGCGTAACAGAAATACCATCCAACGTGCAAAATGAGTCAGCTGATGCGTCCCCTGACTCCCTGCTTCCTGCACAGAACGGGCAGATACAGAACCAGTGCCAGACACACCAGTCCCATTCCGGCTGCGGCTGCTGTTCTTTCGTCGCCCGGGAAGGGAAGATGAAAATATCCTGTATGCCGGCTCCTTCCAGCACTCTTCTGAAGATCCATTCCCCTTTTACGTATCTCTTCTGGCCGTTCAGTTCATCATAATAATCACAATCCCAGTCACCAAGAAGAGGTGCGAACCAATCATATTCGTCAGGTATTTTGTCAGTTTTTGCAGATAATAATGCATCTATGAAACGATCCATCTTTTTTCTCCTTTTCATATTGGTGATCATAGATTCATTCAGATTTTTATGTTCAGATTCTTTTTCAGTTCAGATTCTTTACTGGCAGCAGTCACACTCTTTCCAGCAATGATCTCTCTGCAACAAGCTTTGTCCATCCGTTCACATCAACCTCAGACATTACTGTGAAACCGTTTTTCTTCCAGAAATGAGAGGATTGTGGATTTCCTTTGTCGATT
>CACZQT010000297.1 GCA_902783295.1 uncultured Lachnospiraceae bacterium | reverse complement strand
GGAAGAAGCCATTGCCCGGCTGAAAAACGAACTGGAAACCGCCGACGCGATCGTGCTCGGAGCGGGAGCAGGCCTTTCAACGGCAGCCGGTTTCATTTACAGCGGCGAACGATTTGAAAAGTATTTCGGAGATTTCGCCGGAAAGTATGGCATCCGGGACATGTACTCCGGAGGCTTTTATCCCTTCCCGGATGCCGAAACCCGCTGGGCCTGGTGGGCGAGGCATATCTACTATAACCGCTATATCCCGGCTCCGAAGCCTGTCTATAAAAATCTCCTGTCACTGCTGCAGGGGAAGGATTATTTTGTAATCACAACGAACGTCGATCATCAGTTCCAGATGGCAGGTGTTGACAAAAGGCGGCTCTTCTACACGCAGGGGGATTACGGCCTGTTTCAGAGCGTGAATCCGAAGATCCGGAAGACCTATGACAACGAAGAGTGGGTCATGAAGGCGATGGAAGCCCAGGGATTCGTAAGAAATTCCGAAAATGTTTTCCAGCCTCCGAAGGACGGCACCCTTCTGATGCGGATTCCGACAGAGCTGATCCCAAAATGCCCGGATGACGGCTCGGATATGACCATGAATCTTCGCGCGGACGATTCTTTTGTGGAGGATAAAGGCTGGAAGAGAGCATCCGCAGCCTATTCCGATTTTTTAAGAAGGCATGAGAACCTGCACGTGCTTTATCTGGAGATCGGCATCGGTATGAATACGCCCGTTATCTGCAAATATCCTTTCTGGCAGATGACGAACGACAATCCGAAGGCAGTCTATGCCTGCCTGAATTACAACGAGGCGTACTGTCCGGCGCAGATTGAAAAACAGTCCATCTGCATCGATGGAGACAGCGCGGAAGTGATCGGACGCCTTCTGGCCGGTTGAAGGAAAAGAGGCACCCCATGACGCTGGAAGAAGCAAAAGAATTCTATTTTCAGTATGACGGTTTTTCCTTTCACATGGACAGGGAGGACCCGGTTCGATACGGCCGCTTCCGGATGCTGAATCCCGGAAAAGACATTTTGAGAGAATGGGACGGGGAACTCCTCGACGACTGTTTTAAGCGTCTCCGGACTGAACCCGGACGCGTATGGATAATGCATGGGAAGATATTAAAAATCATCCGGCGGAACAACTGCGACGCGAAGCACTATCTGAACCGGCTGCTCGATGAAATGGAGAAAATGGAGGACCTCGATTTATTCAACCTGTGTCTGATTATCGAAAACATGGCCGGAAGAAAGGAATCCCTGAATGACGGAGGGGTATATATCTTCTGCAGGTATTCAAATCTTGCGGAGAGAATGAACGACATTACCGAACGCCTGATCAGCGCGGAATCCGCCCTTCCTGCGGATGAACGTTTTGAAAAGGCGGCGCGGCGATACAGAAGCGCGTATCGAAGGTGGAGCTCTTCTGTTTAAAAAGGACCCGGTGACGGCGGCCTGCGCTGAAACGGCTGTTTCCGGACTCAGAAACAGCGCTTGAAACAAAAAAGGAGAGAAACCAATGCCGACCTGGAATCCCTGGCATGGCTGCACGAAAATCAGTCCCGGGTGTTATCACTGCTATATGTACCGGCGGGACGCGGAATTCGGGAAAGATTCGTCGGTTGTGACGAAGACCTCTTCTTTTGACCTGCCGTTAAGGAAAAACCGTCAAAAGCAGTATAAGCTGCAGCCGGAGGACGGCGTGGTGTTCACCTGCTTTACTTCCGATTTCTTTCATCCGTCCGCCGATGAATGGCGTCCGCAGGCATGGGCGATGATGAAGGAACGGCAGGACCTTTCGTTCTATTTTATTACCAAGCGTCCCCACCGGTTTTATGAAGGGCTGCCCTCCGACTGGGGGGACGGATATGAAAATGTGACGGTCTGCTGTACCTGCGAAAACCAGAGCACGGCGGATAAAAGGCTGCCGGTATTTCTTGAACTGCCGCTCCGACACAGGGAGATCATCCATGAACCGATGCTGGAGCGGATTAATATTGAAGAATATCTGGCAAAGTATCATGATAGAATCGAATGCGTTTCCGTCGGCGGCGAATCCGGAGACGACGCAAGGGAACTGGATTATGCCTGGGTGCTGGACAGCTGTCTTCAGTGCATGAAGTATGATGTGCCCTTCTCCTTTCATCAGACCGGATATCGATTCCGCTGGAAAGGAAAGCTGTACCGGATTCCGAGAAAAGAGCAGCACATACAGGCGAAAAAGGCAAATCTGGATTATAATCCTGCGGGCTTTGCAGGGCGGGAGATTCCCGGGGATGAATAAAGCGGCACGGACGGGCGGCTGATTCCAGTGGATCAAGGGGTCAGTCCCTTTTGATCCGCGGGACTTCCCCGGGCAGCAAAAAACCGGCGCCAGAAGGCACCGGTTTTTTGCGGGTGTTACATCAGCGGAGCAATTGCTTTGGCGAGATAGCCCAGGAGCTTCATGGTAAGCTTTTCGTTCTTAATGGATTCGGCAGTCACTTCCCTGCATTTTTGAAGGGTGTCCTGGAAATCGCTTTCGATGTTCGGGATACAGCCGGTTTTATACATGTAGGTAGCGCATTCGAAGTGTTGGTACAGGCTGCGGTAATCCAGGTTGATGGTACCGACCACGGCTTTTTTGTCATCGCTGATGAAAACCTTGGCGTGGACAAACCCGGGAGTGTATTCATAAATCTTAACGCCGGCGTCATACAGGGAGCGGTAATGCCGCTTGGCCAGGGAATAGGCCAGCTTCTTGTCCGGAATTCCGGGAAGAATCAGCTTGACGTCCACGCCTCTCTGGGCGGCAAAACAAAGGGAGGTTTCCAGTTCCCCGTCGAGGATGAGATACGGCGTCATGATATGCACATAATTCGTAGCACGGTTCAGGATATCCATATAAACGGATTCGCCGGCTTTGTATTCGTCCAGAGGCGAGTCGCAGTAAGGCATGACGTATCCGTCGGATTCTTCGGAACCGGTTTCGGGAACGTCAAGCCAGGACGCGTAGTCCGGTTCCTTTTCCCCTACATACCACATCTGAAGGAACATCAGCGTAAAACTGGAAACCGCAGGGCCTTTTAACATGACCGCCGTATCTTTCCAGTGGCCGAACCGCTCCTTGCGGTTAATGTATTCATCCGCCAGGTTCACTCCGCCGTTGAAGGCGACCCTGCCGTCGATCACCAGAATCTTCCGGTGATCCCGGTAATTGTAGTGGGTGGAGACGACCGGCTTGATCGGAGAAAACGCCTTTGCGTGAATCCCTTCTTTTTCCAGCAGTTTCCAGTATTCCACCGGAAGCGTCGACATTTCACACATGCCGTCATACAGGACGCGGACCTCGACGCCTTCCTTTGCCTTGCGCATGAGAATCTCGAGAATGCGGCCCCACATATAGCCTTCTTCGATGATAAAGTACTCCATAAAGATGTACTTTTCGGCCTTTTCCAGTTCTTCCAGCATGGCTTCGAATTTGTTTTCACCAAGCGGGAAGTAAGTGACCTTTGTCCGGTCGTATAAAGGAAAACAGCCGCTCCGGCTGAGATAATGGCTGAGATCGTCGGTGCCGGATCCGTCGTTCTCGACTTCGTCGATCACGTTCCGGGGCTGTTCCAGCAGCCCGGCAGTCATTTCGATCTGCTTTTTCACCAGGGTTGTTTCCATCCGGTGCCCGATGTTGTTCTGGGATAAAAAGAGCAGGATCGCTCCGGGTACGGGAACCAGCGCGATGATCAGCATCCAGGTCAGTTTGGCGGAGGAGTCCATGCGGTTATTGAACAGATAAACGATCATCACAAAGGTGAAGACCCACTGCAGGCTCAGCAGGATGGGGAGATGTTCGGTAAACCACAGATATAAGCTGATCAGAAAAAGAACTTCGACGATCACCAGAATGAGGATTATGAAAAAACGGCTGAAGATAAACCCCAGCAGGCCTTTTCTGGGCGGCTTGGCCAGCCTTGTTATTTTATCATCATTGTCCATTGTTTAGCCTCCTGTCTGTCCGGAGAGAGATTTGTAAAACGGCAGTTATTATGATGAATGTAATTTATCATTATTTGAGCGGAATGGCAAGAAACGGGAGGACGCTGTCCAGAGTGGGATTTCCTGAATATATAAAAATGTTTTAGAGACAAAGAATGATTGGCAAACCGGACGATCAAAGGGGCCGTGCGTTCCCGGCGTCAGGCGTCGTCCCGCTCAGCCCTTCACTCGTACTGGCAGTGGCCGTTCCGCTGTATTG
>CACZQT010000296.1 GCA_902783295.1 uncultured Lachnospiraceae bacterium | reverse complement strand
GGAACCACAGGGTGCGAAGAATGACGGTTACGAACAGCTGAAAAAGAATCTGCAGGCAGAGGTAGCCCGCCTGCAGGCTTCCGGTGCGTCCGAGAAGCAGATTACCGATACGTACGGTAAGGCTGCCGCTGCAGCTGCCCAGGGCTACAGTGAGATCAAGGACCAGCTGGATGAGAACTACCGCACAAGGTACCAGGAGATCCAGCTGATCGATGATGAGGTCAAAAAACAGGCTGAGCTGAATAAGCTGAATGAAGAATACCAGAAACAGCGGAAAGCAGCAGCGCAGGAATACGCCGGCGTTCTGAAGGAAACCCTCGGCCCGGTACTGGAAAGCGAAGATGGTAAAAAACAGCTGGAAAACGTTCAGCATCTGTCGAGTGCACTGAAAGAATATCAGGAAGCCTCCGAAAACGGCGATACGCAGGGCATGGCCAGCGCGCTGCAAAAGATACAGGATCTGAATCTGAACGAAAGCGATCTGACCGAATACTTCTCTACCCTCACCCAGATCCAGGACCTTATGAGCGACGGGCTTCTTTCAAAAGATCAGGTTGATGAGATGTTCCCTGAAGCTGATATAGACGCCGCAACTACAAGCCTTTCTAACGTTCAGAAGATTCTGAATGAACTCGGAGACGACCCGAATCTGCAGAATCTGAAAACCATGATCGGAGAAGCGCTGCCAGAGGAAATACAAAAGATCCTTGTAGGCCTCGATATGACGCAGGCCGCGGCAGACTGGCAGGCGTTTGCTGACGACCCGAAGACCATCACGACGAACGCCAAAGTTGAGAAGTATGAGGATGCCGCAGCGCAGGAGGCGCTGACTGTTTCTGTAAAAGCAGCGATTACGGAATATGTTGCCACTTCTGCGACGAAAAAGCCCGTTCCCCCAAAGCTGGCGGCCATGATCACCGCATATGCGAAAGCGAATGGACTGTCAACGGAAAATCTCGCACCTAAGGATATTGAGGCCATTGTAAAACAGTACACGCTGTCTGCGGACGCCCAGGGACAGGACCTGAATCCGGATGACGTATCCGCCTGGGTAGCCGAATATCTGGTGGATCCGGAAGCAAGTGTTGCCGATGTTGAAGGCGTGGTCGCCTATGTCGACAGTTACCTGCAAAATGACGGAGCGAGCATAGATGACCTGTCCCCGGAAGGTGTGACGGCCCTGGTCAACGCATACTCCGCTGCTACTGGCATCCCGACATGGGAAATCTGGCCGGACGTAACGGCTGTAGTTGCGGCTTACAGGAATAAATCCGGAATTGCTGCGCCGGAAGGTCCGGACGTAACGGCAGAGGTTAAGCTGAACGGTCTGCAGGAAGCCGAGATAGCCGCATGGAAAGCAAACAATCCTCTCAGGACTGAGATTACGCTCTCCCCGAAGAATACGCTGAATATCTCAGACCTCTTCGCAGACAGCGTGGTGTTCCATGAAAACGGAGCAACCGTGAACCTTACAGCGGAGCAGAAAGGTGCGAAACTGCTGACGTCTGATTTTGTGGTCGGCGTGGACGCTAGTGGGACAAAGCATGTGTTCCTTACCCCGCAGCTGGCCCCGGATGCTTCCAAAATCGAGGTCGATGTGATTCCCAGGGCAATCTCCGCGCAGGCCCTTGCGCAGTGGAAAGCGGCGAACCCAATTAAAACGGAGCTTCACCTGACTGTCGGGGAAAAAGTGAACAGCGTAGAAGACCTGTTCAACAGAGAGAACGTCAAGTTCTATGAAGGCGGCGTCGAGGTAAAGCTGGCCCCAGCGGAGATCGCAAAAAAGGTCTCCCTGAACGACCTTGTCGAGGTGGACGAGGACGGCACTATGCACGTCATTATCACCCCGAAGCTCGGCACCCCGGAAGGCGACGAGGCTACAAAGGGCCTGATGACCCAATCCCCCGGTTTCCTGCAGGGAATGGCTCCGCAAAAAGAAGTCGATCAGGTGATAGCTTCGTATAAGCGTTTCACGAAAGCTGCTGACGAATACAGCGCGGCAATGGGGAACAAAGACTTTGACCGTGCCAATGCCGCGGGAGAAGAAATGGGCGTGGCCCTGGAAAGCGTCCGGAACCAAATTGAAAACCTTGACGACAAAGATATTGCCGCAGCGGCCGCGCGTATCTCGCAGCTGATGGCTGCTCTGCAGGGCGGCGAAGGAACTGAAGAAGAAAACGCCGCGTGGCAGGAAGAACTGAATAACCTCATGCTTCTGGTCGAGGCTGCAAGCGAGAGCGGGACGGAAACCGGTAATAATGTCGTTGCAGGCATTGCTTCCGGCATGCAGGGCTATGATTTCTCGGGTACGGCGTCAGACGTTGCAAACGGCATTCTGAGCGCGATGGCAAATGCTCTCATGAGCCACTCCCCCGCTCTGGCGCTTGTCCCGACCGGGCAGAATGTTACAGCGGGTATCGGACAGGGCATGGCAAGTTATGATCTTACCAATGACGCCGCGCTGGTTGCCGCAAACATTCAAGAAGCATTTGCGGAAGCTATGACCGGAGAACTGTTTACGAATGCCGCGACGCCGATCATGCAGGCTCTCGGGGAATCCTTCTTCGCATTCAATTGGAGCAGTACATTTGCCGGTGTTGCGGGGAAAGCCTATATTTCCGCGCAGTCAAAATTCAGTGCCGGCAGATTCCGTCCAATCGGTCTAAATGCCATGAAAGGTCTCGCGCAGGGAATCAAGGACGGCACTACGTTTGTGGTGGACGCGATAGGCGAAGCCGCTGAAGAAGCCATTAAGGAAGCAAAAGACAAGCTCAAGATCGAATCCCCCTCAAAGGTATTCCGGGATGAAGTCGGTGTCATGGTTATGCGCGGCTTCGGAAAAGGCGTGGAAAAAGAAACAAAAAACCAGAGCCGCATTATTGCGAACGCCTCCCGG
>CACZQT010000295.1 GCA_902783295.1 uncultured Lachnospiraceae bacterium | reverse complement strand
TAACGGCGTGGTAATATTCCTATGTTACAGGAAAGCAGAGGTTCACTCTCACCTGACCACGGAGGCGTGCATCAGGTACATACAGACAACAAACAGGTATTGTTTTGCTGTATTTAGAGAGTGAATGCGTGCGCCATTCACTTTTTTCTTTTCTAATGGAGGTATACGGTCATTAACCATTACAGCATTAATGAACAGATCCGCGATCCGGAAGTCAGACTGATCGGTGAAACCGGCGAACAGCTGGGAATCATGTCCGCCAGAGATGCCTATCTTCGTGCACAGGACGCGGGACTGGATCTGGTGAAAATTTCCCCTAATGCCAAGCCGCCTGTCTGTAAGATCGTAGATTACGGACGTTTCCGTTACGAGCAGGCCAGACGCGAGAAAGAAGCCCGCAAGAAACAGCACATTGTTGAGATCAAAGAGATACGGATGTCTCCGAATATCAGCGAAAATGATCTGAATACCAAGATCGGTGCAGCCAGAAAGTTTCTGAGTAAGGGTGACAAGGTTAAAGTGACTCTGCGTTTCCGGGGAAGAGAAATGGCGCATATGCAGAACAGCAGGCATATTCTGGATGAAATCGCCGAAACCCTTTCTGATGTTGCGGTTATCGAAAAAGCAGCAAAAGTGGAAGGACGAAATATGACGATGGTCCTGAGTGAAAAACGCAAATAATGAGCAGGAGGATAGAGCAATGCCAAAAATGAAAACAAAACGAGCAGCCGCAAAACGGTTTAAGACGACGGGAACAGGAAAGCTGGTCCGGAACAAAGCGTATAAGAGCCATATCCTGACCAAGAAGTCTCCGAAACGGAAACGCAATCTGAGAAAAGCGACCGTGATGGATCAGTCCAATGTTCACAACATGAAGAGAGTCTTACCGTACGCATAAAGGCTTGTTGAAGGAGGATAGAGAAAATGGCAAGAATTAAAGGCGGACTGAACGCCAGAAAAAAACATAACAGAGTCCTGAAGCTGGCAAAAGGCTACAGAGGGGCCAGAAGCAAACAGTATCGTATTGCCAAACAGAGCGTCATGCGTGCGCTGGCTACGGCCTATGCGGGACGCAAACAGAAGAAACGCCAGTTCCGTCAGCTCTGGATCGCACGTATCAATGCTGCATCCCGTATGAACGGACTTTCCTACAGCAAATTTATGTTTGGTCTGAAGCAGGCGGGTGTTCTGCTGGACAGAAAAGTACTGGCCGATATGGCCGTCACCGATAAAGAGGGTTTTGCACAGCTTGTAGAGACAGCAAAAAGCGCACTGGCATAAGCATACAAAAACAGGGGGGTTATGCTTTGAAAGCTAAGCTGATTGCCTGTATGCTCGGGATGAGTATTGTTTTTACAACCGGAACAGTCATACCGGCGGAGACCGATGAGGTGTCTGCCGGTTTTGCTGTTGAAAATACGGCAGCGGAACAGCCTGAAGAACCGCCTGCACCTGTGCCTCAACCGGCACCGGATACCGGTACGGAGAATACCGGCGCTTCGGAAGGCGGCAGTCAGGATAATGCCGCAAATACTGGAGGCAGTCAGAACCAGGACCAGAATGAGGCGGGCAATACGGCCTCAGACGACCCGGCCGGCACTGGAAACACGGAGGCGGGCAGTGCGTCTTCATCAAACGAAAACGGCAATTCAGACGATTCCGCACCGGCGGATCCTTTTGACGACAGCAGTGTGGTACCAGGTTCGGATACCGAAACGGACAGCAGTTCTGCTGGTATAAAGGACAGCAGTCTTCCGGAGGAAACATCGGAAAGTGTTTCTTCGTCTTCCCTGGAGTCCGGCTCCGAAGAGGAAAAGGAGGAAGACGACGAGGAGAAGAAGGAACTGATCGTCGTCGCATTCAAAGGGATCGCCAAGATTGTCCTGAAGGAAAAGAAGCCGCTGAACGAAGTGCTGGGTATGCTGCCGCCGGTTGTGGAAGCAGTCCTGTCTGACGGGACAACGCTTCATGTCCCGGTTGACTGGGCCTGTACGTCGGATTATGGAGATGATAAGGCTGAAAAATTTGTCTTTGCCTCTTCCCTGAAAAAGAATGCGGACGGCACCGTATATGATATTGGACATCCAGTGGCACCGGGAGTAAGGTTTCCGGCAGTGGAAATTGTGATCGGCGCTGAAGAAGAGGAAAAAGAATCCAAAAACGACCGCAAGGAGCCGGCCGATAATAAGGTGGAAGATGCGCCGCTGGTTATGGACGACGTAACGGCAGCCAATATCAGTGCTGCGGAAGGGGAAGAAGAAATCTTCGAATACCTGATCCGGGAGCTGAAGCTGAATAAGGCT
>CACZQT010000294.1 GCA_902783295.1 uncultured Lachnospiraceae bacterium | reverse complement strand
TCAGATTCAGTTTCCGTTCTCCGGCATTTGCCTCTCTGAAAAAGCGCTCAATCTCATCATCCTGAATGGGGCTGATGAACCTGTTCAGCTTTTCCGCTTTTGACTCTGTGGTCGTAATGGCCGTAACTTCATGGTTCTGTGCCAGAAGCACTGCCAGGCTGAGTCCTACATATCCTACACCTGCTACTGTAATTTTCATGTTTCCTCCTGTCTGGGAAGCGCTCTTTGAGCGCTTTCTTTCAGATCCCGGTTGTCATTCAGCAGAAACACAAGGGGACATGTGCCGTGTCCCCTTGCTGCTTTCCTCTTTCATGACAGTATCATAAGAAGCAGTAAAAATCAACAAAAAGCGATAACAGAATTCCTTCGCAGACAACCGATGCCCGGAAGGCGATTGCAAACATCTTTTCTTTATGATAGACTGACTATAATATGTATAATAATCCGGCCAGCAGGAAATACTGCCTGCTGGCCGTCTGCAGTACATGAAGGAGGACTACAAAAATGAAGGATTACGGACGAAAGCGAAACCGGCTCTGGAGATGGCTGGTTTGGGGACTGATTCTCTGTCTGTTCCTGCAGGATGTGCCGGTGGTATCCGCCAAGTCCAAAACGGTGGGAAAAGCGGTGGTCTCCGGCATCAGCAAAACCGCGAAAACGCAGGTGAAGCTGAGCTGGAAAAAGGCATCCGGTGCGCAGGGCTATGATATTTACATGCGGAAAGGAAAAAGCGGATCCTTTAAAAAGATCAAAACCGTAAGTTCCGGAAAAGCCGGCAGCTTTACCGTCAAGAAGCTGGACAGGAAATCTGTCTACTATTTCCGTGTACAGGCTTTCGCAAAAGACGGAGGAACAACCATCCGTGGAAAACTCTCCGACATAAAGAACCAGGATATGCGGAACCCGATCACCCCGGTTCTCAAGAAAGCGGCTCTGCAGAACAACAAGGCCGTTGCCCTCTCCTGGAAGAAATCCGCAGACGCCAAAGGATATGTCATTTACCGGAAAACCGGCAGCGGAAAGTTTGCCAAACTGAAAGCCATCGGCAAGGCAGGCACCGTAAAGTACACCGATAAATCGGTGAAAGCCGGGAAGACCTATTCCTACCGCATTCTCGCGGTTTCCGGAACCCGGAAGAGCAGTTATTCCAAGACCCTCACCGTGAGAGTTCCGAAAAAAGGAGAAGCTGTACAGGCGGATTCGGTAGATGATCTGGCGAAATCCCTGGCTTCCATGATCAAGGAAAACAAAACCGCGAACGGAGAAGGTGCGCAGAGCGCGGACGAATTCTATGCGAAACGGCTGATCGTAAAAACGAACGGTTCTACGCCGGATTTCTCCAAGTACAAAGCCACCGCTGCCATAAAGGCTTCGGGCAATGTATTCTTTGTCCAGTTCGCAAAGACCAGCGACGCCAGAGCCGCCTGGGGCGAACTCAGCAACCGCAGCGATGTTATCTACGTTGAGCCGGATTCCTGTGAAACCGGCGGCGCCGAAGAAGTATACAGTTCCACGGCAGCTGTTAATTCCTGGGGCGTCTCCCGCCTCGGTGCGGATAAGCTGGCCCAGGTAGCCGCGAAAACAAGCTCCGCCGCCATGAAGGTCGCTGTCGTGGATACGGGTGTTTCCAATCACTCCTTCCTGTACAACCGGCTCTCCTCAGACGGTTACGACCTGGTGGACGGGGACACGACCCCGGCGGATCTGAACGGGCACGGCACACATGTGGCGGGGACCATTGTGGACTGTACGCCGGACCTGACCAATATCAAGATCATGCCTGTCCGTGTCCTGGATGGCAGCGGGCATGGTTATGCTTCCGTGATCGGAACAGGCATCCGTTATGCCGTAGACCACGGCGCCAAAGTGATCAACATGAGCCTGGGAGGACGCCACAACCAGTATAAGGATGAAAGCATTGCCTATGCCATCAGCAAGGGTGTGACCGTGGTTGTCGCCTCCGGAAACGAATTTGGAAATACAGCGGATTTCTGCCCGGCACATCTGTCAGAAGTAATCTGCGTAGGAGCTGTCAACAGCAATGAGATAAAGGCTGACTTTTCCAACGCCGGGTCTGCAGTGGACGTGGTCGCTCCCGGTGTGGATATCCTCAGCTGTTATCCCGGCGGAAGCTTCAAGAAGCTGAACGGAACATCCATGGCAGCGCCGCATGTGACTGCTCTGGCTGCGATGCAGAAGCTGATCCATCCGAACTACACGCCGGCCCAGATTGAACAGACCATAAAGAGCAGCTGCCGGGATCTCGGTGTGAGCGGCCGGGATGATTCCTACGGCTGGGGCATTCCGGATTTCCGGAACGCGTCCTACACGCCTCCCGCTGTAGCCGTAACAGGCATTGCCCTGAACCGGACCAGCCTGTCCCTGACGGCAGGATCTTCTTCCACCCTTACAGCCACAATCAGCCCGTCGAACGCCTCCAATAAGACCGTAACATGGAGCAGCAGCAACAGCGGGGTGGCCACGGTCAGCAGCGGAACGGTTACTGCGAGAGCAGCCGGAACCGCCACGATCACAGCCAGATCGAACAACGGAAAGACAGCGTCCTGTACCGTAACCGTCACAGCACCGGTGCAGCCTGCCTGGAGATGGTCCGACTGGTCGTCCTGGACCACCACGCCGCAGTCTTCTTCCGGAGATGTGGAGGTGCAGACCAAAACACAGTACCGGTATCGCGACAAATCATTTGCAAGCAGTACTTCTCCTTCCATGAGCGGCTGGACGCAGTACAGTTCCAGCACCGGATGGAGTGCCTGGGGCAACTGGAGCAACTGGGGATGGACCGCTTATTCAGCCAATGATTCCACACAGGTGGAAACCATGACCGTCTGGAGATACTATGCGTTCGTCTGCCCGACCTGCGGTGTCCGCGAGCCCTTCAGCGGAAAATGTGACTACGGTCATCCCACCTCCTCCGGCAACTGGCAGGAAACCTGGATGCCGATCCCTTATTCCAGCTGCGGTTCCACTCCCTGGCCGAATGCGGGAAACAAGAGCTATACCTACGGACTGGGTGACGGGCTGCTGTGGAACTTCAGTACCGGAAACCTGTATGATACCGCTCCCGGCACGCAGGACGCTTCCGGGCCGTCGGCCACCGTTATCGGAACGCACTACCGTTACAGAACCAGATCCATCATCACCACGTATAACTTCTACTGCTGGGGAAGCTGGAGCAGCTGGAGCGACACCGCCGTTACCGGAAATTCCAACCGGGAAGTCGGGACGCAAAAGCTCTACCGGACCAGGCGGAAGATCTACAATTAAGCTGGACAAGGGGACAGTCCCCCTGTCCTTATCACGATCGGATGGGCAGGCTTAAGCCGCCCACCCTGCGCGAAACGCAGAAAGAACCCGTCTGCCATCCTCTGACGGCAGACGGGTTCTTTCTGTTTCAGGATTCGCAGGAGACTCCCGCGCGGCGGGAATGGATTTTTATCCGTTCCGCCCGTTCATTATTCATCCAGCGCGTAATAGATTGCACCGACGGCCTGTCCAAACTGGGCTACCGTGACCCCCTTTGATTCCGCAAGCTGGCACATCAGCGGCGTATTGGCCATGCTTTCATCGGCAGCCACCAGCTGAATCGCCCCCTCTTCTTCCAAGGCACTTCCTTTTTCCGCCTGACCTTTTCTGCTCCGCAGGAACTCTCCATAAGCAGCCTCAAAGCCTTCCCGGATCAGTTCGAAGCAGCGGCGGGATTTTGTAAAACGGCCGAAAAGGAAGCGTGCCGGCGGTGTCGTCCCGAAAATCCAGTTCATTTCACAGGCGACCATAGCAAGGTTTCTGCCGATCTGCCGAAAAATCTCCCCGGCCTTTTCATTGTCGGCCGCGCATTGCATCAGATGCTCCAGACAGGGTTTCCGCAGATCTGCCGGTTCAGTCGGAATCCGGAGTACCCCGCCCTCCTCCTTTACATAGTCCTTCAGGAGCTGCGCATCCAGTTTCCACGCCAGGCGGTAGGCTGCTGCCTGTCCAAGATACCGGCGCACGCCCGGCATGCCGGAATTTTCATTTCGTATGCTCCGCAGATCCTCCGGCGGCAGAGACGCAGACGGAAGATCTCCCAGGTCCAGCAGCAGATCGTACATTTCCAGAGGGATTGCCGGAATGGTGCAGTCTTCTTTCAGCCAGCCGGTTCCCAGATCCGTCCCCAGCGTATGTGCAATAATTCCGCCGCTCAGACCCGAATCGTTGTCGCAGACGGCCATCTCCATCGCTGCCGTAAAGGCAGCCATATTGCCGTCGTTGGTGATCCGCACCGACGCTCCCGGCGCGCAGAGCGGAAGAACAGACTCCCGGAGATTCCGAAGCTTCATAAATTCTGTCTCATAATCCAGGTCCGGATTATCGCGCATCCCCTTTGTTTTAGGTGTCTCCCCGCCAACGATTTCGTCATCAATCACGATGTCCGGGAAACTGATGCCGACGGCCTGTATCTCTCCCCCCATCCGAACCAGGCGATCCTGTGCTTCCCGCAGCAGGTCCAGAACGGGCTCAATAATCCCTTCTGCCGTGGGACTGGACGCCGGATTCCAGTCATATTCCCTGGTATAAAGCAGTTTTCCTCCGGCTGAAACCGCCAGCTTGATATCGCTTCCTCCGATGTCGATGCCGACGCAGTTCTTCATTTCCGCCATCGGAATACGCCTCTTCAGCAGGGCAGAAAGGGTTTCCGCTGTCTCTGTTTCCGCTGTTCCACCACAGCGGATCTGTTCCGCTTTCTCTGTGTCAGGCACAGCCTGATACTCACGCATTGGCGCTGTACGGAAACAAAAATCCCCGTAGATCCGGCGCGCGATATGGCGCACCTTGCCAAGTCCCTTTTCTCTCATGAAACATTCCGGCAGCTCTTGGGCCAGCGACTCCGCTCCCGGATCGTCCTCCCCATAGTACAGCACCACCTCTCCCGCGCTGAATGCGGAAAGGAGGTTGTAAATTGTCGCCTTCAGATAGCGGAGCAGGAAGCCCCGTTCCGCTGCCTCATCACCCGCTTCACCTTTACCATGCGGCAGAAAGATCTCGTAATCCCGGACGCCGTAATGGCTTCCTTTCAGGCGGACCATCCATCTGCC
>CACZQT010000293.1 GCA_902783295.1 uncultured Lachnospiraceae bacterium | reverse complement strand
TACTGCTTTATCCAAACAGGCCGGTTCGGGATCCCGGAAGATGTTCCGAACCGGCCTGTCATTGAAGGTTGTAACAAGGGGTTATCTGTTCTCATTCACAGCCGGGCTCATTTGCAGCTTGTCCTTTCAGGAGGGCTGTAAACAGTAGCCGGAAGTGATTTATTACTGCTGGCCGGCTCTGAATTCCTGAACGGCATTCATGACAGCTTCCGTCAGGGCCGGATCTACCAGTGCCTTTACGGAATCCATCTTGTACAGTTCCGCAGTAGCCGCCTGGAAGGATTCCAGATCGGGATCTTCGCAGACAGTCACGCCATGTTCCTTAATGGAAGCAAGCTGCTCTTCTTCGTTGGCATTTACGGTTGCACGCTGCGTATCGCTGGCATAACGGGCTGCTTCGTCAACCCATGCTTTCTCTTCATCCGTCAGCTTGTTGTAGAAGTTCAGGTTGATGATCATACTTTCTGCCGCATAGGTGTGGCCGTCCAGCACCATGTACTTCTGCACTTCATCAAAGGCGGAAGAAGAGATGGAGGGGATCGGGTTTTCCTGGCCGTCTACTGTTCCCTGCTGCAGAGCAGTGTACAGTTCGTTGAAGGCGATCGGCGTAGCAATGAAGCCAAGGCATTCCGCCAGAGCGAACCAGATGGGAGCTTCCTGTACACGGATGGACAGGCCTTTCATATCCTCGGCCTTGGTAATCTCGTTCTTGTTGTTGGTGAAGTGACGGAAGCCCAGTTCGCAGAATGCCAGATGCTTCATGCCCTGTGCTTCAAACTTGGGTTCCAGTTCACCCTGCAGGAAGTTGTCCAGTACATAGTAGGCTTCTTCCTTGCTCTCGAACAGATAGGGAATGGAAAGGACCTGGGTTTCGGGAACAAAGCTGGGCAGAGCACCATCAGAGGTTACGATGGTCATTTCGATGGAACCCATCTTCACACCTTCAGCCATTTCACGTTCGGAACCCAGCTGGGAGTTCGGGAACAGGGTAACCGTGATGTCGCCGCCGGAGAGTTCTTCAACCTTATCCTTGAAAGCCTGGGCTGCGATCGTGGACTGATGCTTTTCGTTGCCGGTAGTGGCAACCTTCATGGAAACAGCTGCTTCGGCGTTTGTTGCGAACATTGCCGTAGCCATCAACAGTGCGAGTACCTTGGTGATTGTCTTCTTCATTACCGTTCCTCCTTGTCGCTTATAGCAATGACATTATATTCAGAGGCAATCTTGCGCCTCAGAATTTCATCTTCCATCTCATAGCGGAAATTCGTACCAAAGCGGAAACCTTCCCGTACCGGAACCGTGCCGGAGAAGATTACGCAGTTATCGATGCCGCCCACACGTTCGTTCAGTTCGGAAAGGATTTTTTCTACCGGCAGGATATCCGCCAGGGTACCTTCCTGATACAGGATTTCCTCCCCGTCCACGATCTGCCAGGAGCGGAGCTTAATTCCGTCCCAGTGATCCTTTACATCTTCATAGTCCCAGACTTCACAGGCAATGGGCTTGGCGCAGACCTGCTTGGCTTTCGGAACATTGTCCGCTTCCAGTTCACGGTCCGTATGGTCGCTGCCCAGGCCGATATATACTTTGCCGTTCTTGATTACAATCACGTATTCCACTTCGCCGCAGGTCTTCTCCCCGACGAAAACCAGGTCCTTTTCCTGAGTCAGGACATAGTTCCCCATCTGGAAAATGGTAGGGATCTTTTTCGGAGCCGGAACACCCAGGTCCCTTTCCAGTTCTTTAATATGCTCCATGGTCTTGGCAAGATCCCTGCCTGCATAACCGATGGCAAATACTCTTTCATAATCCAGCGGTAATTCAGCGGTGCTGTCCTTACCCTGCAGGGTAAATATGATATGGCTCATATTGTCATTCCCTCCTGTTTTCCCGGCTGCCGCAGCCCGGATTGATACTCTTTTCCTCAAAATTGATGCCGGGTATTTTGTATTTGGTATACCAGACAAGAAAAGAATAGCACACGCTTTTCCATAAGTCAATACTTAAAGTCAAAAAAATTAAAGGGAACATAAAGTCATGACATGAAAATGTGTCAAAATCCCTATACGCACACCTCTGCATCCCACAGAGTGCTTTTTTCAGGCAGGAAATTCCGTGAAATTTCCTATTTACTGAAAAACAGGGGGTCAGGATTGCCTGGGCAATCCTGACCCCCTGTTTTCTCCGCCTAAAGCAGAGCATTTACTGCGAAATACTTTATAACTTTATAAATGTGCATTTTTCATCGCGTTCTTTTCTGTCTGGCTCATGTGCTCTTTCATGGCCCTGACTGCTTTTTCTTCGTCCTTTTCTTTCAGGGCATCCAGGATAGCCTGATGCTCTGTCATGGTGATGGTGTATCTCGCCTTGGATCCCAAAACCGCCTGCATGCCCAGGAACTGGAAAATATCATAATAGTTGCCCAGCAGATGAGCCAGCTCCTGGTTTCCGCTGACTTCATACAGGCGGGAATGGAACTCGCGGTCTACTCCGATAAACTCCATAGCGTCATAATTCTGCAGAACTTCAGCCTGTTCCCGCTGGACCTCTTCAAGCATCCGGATATCCTCCGGCTGGATTCGCTTCACAGCGCCCTGGACCGCCAGTATTTCCAGCGCAGTACGAATCTCCATGATATTGTGGAGATACTCCATATCAAATTCCCTGACCACCGTGCCTTTATAGGTCTCCGTAATCAGCCAGCCATCATGCTCCAGCATCTGCAGTGCTTCCCGGATCGGCGTCCGGCTGATCCCCATCTCCTCGGAAAGCTTTCTCTCGTTCAGCACACTGCCCGGCTGATAATGGCCCGTCAGGATATTTTTCTTTATTTCATCATATACCCTGTACTTATAGGGCAACTGTTTTTCCAGCATTTTCTCCTCCTGTGCCTGCTGTCTTTTCAATGATTCCTGTAACCATATTCTCTTATATGCAAATGCGTATAAAGAAAACAGACGCATGTTTTTACGCTCGTCCCGGTTTATTAACTGCTCGGGCCGGCCCGGCAGTCAATAAACTTCAGACTTGCTGTTTTCTTCATACTATCGTGTAGAGAGAAGATTGTCAAAGGGCATTTTCAGAAAGCTCCTTCTCTGAGGGAGCTGTCAGTAAAGCTGACGGAGGGATTCTTCCCGAAGCAGGGTAAAAGACTCCCTTCCCGGTGAGGAGGGAGTCTGCATAATTTTAACACGAAGCAGGGCAAAAGGCTTCAAGCCTGCAGGCGTTTTTACAGCTGCTGTTTTTCAGCCAGTACCATAACCCTTCTGTAACTCAGCGCCGCCAGCAGGGCCGCGGCAAGGATCAGAAGAAGCGTCAGCAGCTTATGGTCCATCTGCAGTCCCAGGAATACCACAAGTACCGACAGCGCCATCACCACAAGCATATTGGGCAGCAGGTAAATGGTAACCGCCGATCCCTGCTTGATGACTTCTACCTCGTTCTCCCAGTCGAGCCGCATATGACGGATGCCGCAGACACATCCCCAGGCGGTCGAAAAGGCGCAGAGCACGACGCCCAGCAGCAGATACAGCGCCGCATCCGCAAGCGGTGTTTTCGCGGAAATGCAAAAACACAGGACCGAAAACAGCATGAACGGAACAGTCAGGTACATATTGAAAAGCATCTTCCCCTGATACAGAGTTTTCTTTTCGATGGGCAGGCTCTGTACGATCCAGTAATTCTTCCCTTCCAGAGAAGGGGAGCAGGCCGTCGTTGCCATCATACCGATAAAGAAATAGACAATAAAGGGAATCGCGGGCTGCAGAATGGAGGAATCAACCGGTGCCCCCTGTGTAACGATCGCGATGATCCTGTCAAAGCCAATCACGAGCGTCACAATGCCCAGAAGAGACGCCAGAATCACACCTATCCCGCCGTTCACCATGTACACCGAAGTGCCTGTCATCCTCTTAAACTCTTTAAAGGCAATCGCCTGGACCACGCTCCGCTTCTTCTGGGGTTTCATCCGGTAATTCTTCGCTGCGGCATGGGACTTCAGCGCGGAATTGATATTCCTGTAAGAATTGCCGACAATCACAAACACGATGCCGAACAGCAGCGAACTGACCACGACCAGAAGAAGCAGGCTCATGACATCCGGTTTTGTAACCGCATCGGAAAACCAGCCGGCAGGCAGATAAATCCCCGCCGCATTTCCGGTCGCTTCAGAGACTATTTCAAGGGTCTCCTCCACCTTGTCGGTTTTGAATATATTCTCCAGGATAAAGCGTAAGCAAAAGCAGAATATCACAAAAGCCATCGTAAGAATGGTCTGAATGATATTGGTCTTTCTGAACCCGGCGCTGACCTTTGCGATCAGGAATCCCAGGAAAGCCGCCGCAAGCATCGGAATCACCGGAAGGAAAAAGGACAGGAGAATCCACATCGGATATACGATGACAGCCGGACGGACAAAATATCCGTATCCGATCATCATGGCAAAGGAGATGCTCAGATACCACGGCAGGCTTTTCACATACATATACAGAAACTTACAGGCTGCCACTGTCCTCGCTTCAAAAGGAAGCGCCATCAGCATATCATATTCCTTAAACTGGAACAGATAGCCGTTCGTTTTAAAAATCGTAAACAGAAAAGCAATCGCACTTACAACCAGCGCACACATGACAGGCGCCGCACTGATCAGGCCATTCATTCCGTACCCGATGCACATCGCAATACTGTACCCCATAAGCAGGGCATACAAAAATACGGAACCTATGATGCCTCCTATGATCTTTCTTTTCTTCTTCTTATCCCCGGAATACCGGTAAATATTCCTCTGGCTTGTGGATAAAAGCAGGGTCTTCAGGAGAAGAATGCCGTTATTTTTCATGATCCGCCTCCAGGAATGTTTCTTCCAGCGAATGTCCTTCCGTAAGCTCCTCCATCGTACCGGATGCGATAATTTTTCCGTGCCGGATGATTGCCACTTTATTGCACAGTTTCTCTGCCACATCCAGCACATGTGTGGAGAAGAAAATCGCCGTGCCCTGCCCGCACATTTCGTGCATGATCCCCTTCAGCGTAAAGGCTGCTTTCGGGTCCAGCCCGACAAACGGCTCATCCAGCACAAGGAGCTTCGGATGATGAATCAATGCCGATATGATCGCCACTTTCTGTTTCATACCATGGGAATAGGATCCGATCAGATCCCCCAGAGCATCCGTGATCTCGAACAGACCGGCGTACTTCCGGATGCTCTCCTCCCGTTCGGCAGCCCCGATGCCGAAAACATCTGCCACAAAGTTCAGATACTGGATTCCTGTCAGGTTCTCGTACAGATCCGGATTGTCAGGGATGTACGCGGTAATCCGC
>CACZQT010000292.1 GCA_902783295.1 uncultured Lachnospiraceae bacterium | reverse complement strand
GATCGGGGAGAAGGCACTTCAGCCGGAGGCTGGGGATCCTTCCTGCGGCGGGACCATCTATCTCTGCACGGCGGATCCTTCCGGAAACATGGTTTCTTTTATCCAGAGTAATTATACGACCTTCGGAGCCGGGGTAGCCATTCCGGGTACCGGTATTTCGCTGCAGAACAGGGGAGCGAATTTCTCTCTGGACCCTGACAGTGACAACTGTCTGCAGGGCGGTAAAAAATCCTACCATACCATTATTCCCGGATTCCTGCTGAAAGCGGGAGAGGCCGTCGGGCCGTTTGGGGTCATGGGAGCTTTCATGCAGCCGCAGGGCCATGTGCAGGTGGTTGTCAATACAGTGGACTACCATATGAATCCCCAGGAATGCCTGGATGCACCGCGCATCCAGTGGACAGGCGGAAAACATATCCAGCTGGAGCGGGAAGTGTCACCGCATATAGGTGCGGAACTGGCGGCGCGCGGCCATGATGTGGAAGTGGTCAACAGCAACATCAGCATGGGCCGGGGCCAGATCATCTGGAGAACAGAGAACGGGCTGCTGGCAGGCGGTACAGAACCCCGCTGTGACGGAAGTATAGGAGTCTGGTAACAGGATCAGAATCATAGGACAACGTAATATTCAGTAAAAAGGCAGGACAGAGGGGTCTTATGTGTCTCTCTGTCTTGCCTTTTCTTCCTGTAATTGTTATACTGATTCCGTGTGTGCGGTATTCTTCAGCGGTGTGAGATTCATGCTTTTGAGGGAAATACAGGGATACCGGCAGCAGGAGGAGAATTATGAAACTGACAACCAGGCAGAAGGCCGCATTCGGAATCGGCGCCGTCGGGAAGGACATGGTATACGCCCTGTCTGCTTCCTATGTTATGTACTATTACAAGGATATCATCGGTCTGTCCGCGTCGTTCGTAGGCCTGATTCTGATGATCGCCCGTGTGTTTGACGCCGTCAATGATCCTTTTATGGGAATTCTGGTGGCGAAGACCCGCACGCGCTGGGGGCGTTTCCGTCCCTGGCTGGTTTCAGGGACCGTGCTGAATGCGCTGGTACTGTATGCGATGTTTAAGGCGCCGGATCTGAAAGGCGGCGCCATGATGGTTTTCTTCAGCGTAATCTATATCCTCTGGGGAATGACTTATACGATGATGGACATTCCTTACTGGTCCATGATTCCTGCCATCACCAGTACGCCGGCGGATACAGAAAACCTTTCCGTGATCGGCCGTACCTGCGCAGGTGTGGGGTCCGCCCTGATTGCTATGCTGACCATGCTGATGGTAAGCCGTCTTGGCGCCGGGAACGAGAGGATCGGTTTCGGACGGGTCGCTTTGATCATCTCGGTACTGTTCGTGATCGCTGAAATCATCTGCGCGGTTTCCGTACGGGAGCGGGAGGATACTGCCATGCAGACCTCCACTGTCGGTGAGATGTTCCGCGCACTCTTTGACAACGACCAGGCCCTGGCTGTGGTACTTACGATTGTCCTGATCAACAGTGCCTTGTACATTACGTCCAATCTGGTCATCTATTTCTTCAAGTACGATATGGGCGGGGCGGACTGGACCGTCAATTATACCCTGTTTTCCACCGTGGGCGGCGGCGTCCAGATCCTGGGCATGATGCTGGTTTACCCGCTTCTGCGCAGAAAGCTGACCAATACGAAGATATTCGGCTGTGCCATCGGTTCTGCGGTTCTGGGATATATTATCCTGCTTACCATGTGCCTGACAGACAATGCAGGAAATCTGGTGCTGGTTATTATTCCCGGCATCCTGATTTTTGCGGCGAATGGAATCCTTTCCGTGCTGACGACAGTGTTCCTGTCCAATTCCGTAGACTACGGCGAACTGAAATCCGGACAGCGCAATGAGAGCGTCATTTTCTCCATGCAGACCTTTGTAGTAAAAGCTGCGTCCGGTGTTTCTGTATTCATCGTCGGCGTAGGACTGGATCTGATCGGCCTTGTCGGGAATACAGAAGAAAGCGGTCCCATTGTCCAGCAGAGTGCAGATACGATTTTCAGGCTGCGCCTGCTGATGACCATTATTCCGATGGCGGTTCTGGCGCTGGCGATCCTTTTCTTCTTCCGGAAGTTCCGCCTGACAGATGATGTCGTGATGGATAATTCCAGAAAGCTGGCGCAGGCGCGGGAAACGAAAAGGTGAGGATACTCAGATATGGAAATCATTCAGTCTGCCGGTTATGCCGGAACCATGGAGAGAGTTGTCCTTCCGTTTATGGAAGCAAGGAAAGAAAGCGGCAGTTTTGCCCGTGTTCCCGGACAGGACATTGTCTGGGAGCATTTTCCCTGTGCCGGCCCGCGCGGTGCGGTGGTAATGCTGCACGGTTTTTCCGAAGCTATTCCGAAACTGTATGAGACCGCCTGGTATTTTCTTCAGAACGGTTATTCCGTGTGGATGATCCAGCAGCGGGAACATGGACTTTCCTATAGAAGTACATCCGATCCCTCTTTGATTTACCTGGAACACTTTCAGGATCTGGTGGAGGATTTGAACTGCTTCCTGCGGAAAATTGTATTGGCTTCGCCGGAAACGAAAGCCCTTCCTCTGGTGCTCTTTGGACATTCCATGGGAGGCGGCGTCAGTACCTGTTTCCTGGAGAAATATCCGAAAGTTTTCGGAAAAGCAGTGCTCAGTTCTCCCATGCTGGAAATGAATACAGGAAGCATACCGGTTCCGGCGGCAGAAGCTTACGCGAGGATGATGATTCTGCTGGGAAAGGGAAAGAATCCGATGCCCGGATCGGAACCGTTTCAGGATGCACCGGATTTTGATAACAGCTGTACGACCTGCAGGGAACGGTATGACTACTGGTTCGGGATACAGCGAATTCACCCCGAATACCAGATGTGCATTCCGGCTGTACGTACAGCACAGGAGCTGCTGAACCTGACCCGTTTTGCAGAACGGAAGGACCATATTGACCGGATCCGGGCGGATGTCCTGCTGCTGCAGGCCGGACTGGATACTATGGTAAAACCGGGCGGGCAGGAAAAGCTGGTCAGGCAGCTGGGAAAAAAGGGACGGCTGGTGAAGTTCCCGAAGGCAAAGCATGAAATATACCGGGAGAAGGATGAAATACTTCGGAAGTACTGGGATACAATTCTGGAATTCCTTGCCTGAACCAGGCTGGAAGAGGTCTGTTCCGGACCGGAATCTTTTCGCAGATCTGTCAGCAAGGGCGTGGAGACATTTCTCCACGCCTTCATTTTGTGAATTTTTATGCACACTGTCCACATCTTAAGACTATGCAATTTTCCCTTGACAAAGTGCTGATAATTAGGCAAAATGTAACAGAAAAGCAGTTTCTGTTCACGTTCTGATGATCTGTGGCTTTAACTTTTTATACAGAGTTGTGAATAGTGACGAAAAAGGGAAAGTTGCTTCACAGGCTGCTTTCCTGAAGCGCAAGGAGGAAAATGTGATGAAATTCAAATGGAGAACAGGCTGGCTGCTCTTTACCCTGATGCTGCTGGCCCCCGCCGCGACGGTTCTGGCGGAAGAAGCGGAGGAGGCTCTGCCGGCAACTCCGTTCTACCAGACACCGTGGGCTCTGGTACCGGCTGTTGTCGCCATTGCCCTCGCCCTGATTACAAAGGAAGTATATTCTTCCCTGTTCATCGGAATTCTGACCGGCGGTATGCTGTATTCCAACTTCAACTTTGAGGGAACACTGCTGCACGTGTTCAATGACGGAATCGTAGCGTCTCTGTCGGATGCATACAACGTCGGTATTCTGGTCTTCCTGGTTGTACTCGGCGCCATGGTAGCCATGATGAACAAAGCCGGCGGATCCGCTGCTTTTGGCCGCTGGGCTTCCGCCCGCATCAAGAGCCGTGCCGGTGCACAGCTGGCGACCATTGCTCTGGGCGTACTGATCTTTGTCGATGACTATTTCAACTGTCTGACAGTAGGCAGCGTTATGCGCCCTGTTTCCGACAAACAGAAGATCTCCCGCGCCAAGCTGGCTTATCTGATTGATGCCACCGCGGCTCCGATCTGCATTATCGCTCCGGTTTCTTCCTGGGCGGCAGCTGTTTCCGGTTTCGTATCGGAAGGCAACGGATTTGCTCTGTTTATCAAGGCCATCCCCTTCAATTTCTATGCTATCCTGACGATTGTGATGATGGTCACCATTGCTATCCTGGGCATCGATTTCGGACCCATGGCAAAGCATGAGAAGAACGCGAAAGACAACGGGGATATTTTCTCCGGTATGAAGGCCATGGCCAGTGAAACCGAAGAGTCTTCTTCAGCAAAGGGCACGGTGCTGGATCTGGTTCTCCCGGTCGTGCTGCTGATTATCAACTGCGTGATCGGAATGATCTATTCCGGCGGCTTTTTCGAAGGCGCCGGGTTTATCCAGGCATTTTCGGATGCGGATGCTTCCGTCGGTCTGATGCTCGGCTCCGCAGTTACGCTGATTCTCACGGTAATCATTTACCTGCTCCGCCGTGTGCTTTCCTTCCGGGAGATCATGGACTGTGTACCTGAAGGCTTTAAGGCCATGGTTCCGGCCATTCTGATTCTGACCTTTGCCTGGAGCCTGAAAGCCATGACAGATTCTCTGGGAGCGAAGCAGTTCATCGAAGGTGTCGTTCAGGCATCTGCCGGACGTTTTGATGCTTTCCTGCCGGGTATTATTTTCGTGATCGGCTGCCTGATGGCATTCGCGACCGGTACCTCCTGGGGAACCTTCGGTATCCTGATTCCCATTACTCTGAATATCTTCCCGCTGACCAGCCCTCTGGGAATCGTGTGCGTGTCTGCGTGCATGGCCGGTGCTGTCTGCGGTGACCACTGCTCCCCGATTTCGGATACCACGATCATGGCTTCCGCCGGTGCCCAGTGCGACCATATCACTCATGTTAACACGCAGCTGCCGTATGCGATCATGGTAGCCGTAGTAAGCTTCTTTGCCTATATCCTGGCAGGCGTAGTTCCGAAAGCCTATGTAGTGCTTCCTGTGGCCATCCTGCTGATGGTTGTTGTGCTGCTGGGTGTGTGGCTGCTTCAGCGCTCGCAGAAAGATTGAATAGTTCGAAAGGACTCTGAAATAACACCCCCCTAAAAAGGCCATCCGGGAATGCCCCGGATGGTTTTTTGTATCGACAGGCAGCGGGAGCTTTTTTATAAAATATTGATTGAAACACTGTTTTTGCGAATAATTATTCAGGTGCTCTTGACCTTCCGCGGCAATCGTGGCATGATAGAAGCAAGAGGCCTGATAAAGCGCGGAGCGTCTGGAATGCCTGACGGAAGCAGGCGGATTGAAGTTTATAGTATGCGTAACTTCTGAATAATCAAGAAATACGGCAACGGAAGGAGGGCACATGGGCAGATATATTGCAAAGCGGATCGGAATGTCTGTTGTGACGTTGTTTGTGCTGATCTGTCTGACATTTGCCATGATGCACGCGATTCCCGGAGGTCCCTTTACCTCGGACCGGAATGTGACGGAAGCTGTACAGCAGGCACTGAATGAAAAATACCATCTGAACGATCCGGTGATTGTCCAGTTCGGGAATTATATCAAAGACCTGCTGCACGGAGACCTGGGAATGTCCTATCAGTACCAGGGCAAGAGTGTGAACGACTTTATTGTAGATGGCTTTCCGGTATCCGGGAAACTGGGTCTGGTGACGACGATTTTCGTACTGCTGGCCTCTATTCCTATGGGCATTGTGGCGGCGTTGAAGAACGGGCGCTGGCAGGATATGCTGGTAATGGTAATAGCCACACTGGGCGTTACGATCCCGTCTTTTGTGATTGCAACCATGCTGATGTACCTGTTCTCTTATAAACTTGGATGGCTGCCTACCTTTGGGATTTCCTCCTGGAAGAGTTTTATTCTGCCTATGGTTGCCATGGGCGGCTATTCCCTGGCTTTTCTGGCACGGCTCATGCGCAGCAGCCTGCTGGAGGTTATGGGGCAGGATTACATCCGGACAGCACGTTCCAAAGGGATTTCTGAGTTCAAAACGATCACACGCCATGCTCTAAGGAATGCGCTGATTCCGGTAATCACAGTGCTGGGGCCGACAATTGCGAACCTGGTCACGGGGAGCTTTGTCATTGAAAGTATCTTTGCCATGCCGGGGCTGGGCGTGCATTATGTCACCAGTATCAACAACCGGGATTACAGCACGATCATGGGGGTTACCATTTTCTATGCTACATTCCTGATTGCCATAGTGTTCATAGTAGACCTGTTCTACTGCCTGATCGATCCGAGAATCAGGTACGAATAGGAGGCCTGATTCATACAGCGGCAGACGAAAGCACTGAAAACGCAGATGCGCTCGAAGCATGGCACGACTGCAGACTGTGGCTGAACAGCTGCAAGAATACACTTTTTCGCAGAAACTGCATGGGGAAAAAGGATGAATAATATACCTTTGGAAAAAAGCAGATTGGTTTCGGAACCTGCGGATCCCTGGGGCGTTTATACAGAAGCCTCTGCCAATCGTGAGAAGATCTGGTCGAAGAACCGGACCTTCCTGGGAGATGTCTGGTTCCGGTTCCGTACAAAACCTACCGCCATTCTGGGACTGATTCTGGTTCTCCTGGTGGTGCTGTTTTCTCTGGCGGGGCCGTCTTTTGTGACCCATACCTATAAAGAGCAGAATCTGAAATATGCCAATATACCGCCTTCTCTCCGGACGGTGGAAAAAGACGGCCGGTATTTCTACATTTCTCCGGCCCTGCAGGTAGTGGAGGTCAGCGCTAAGGGGGAACTTCTGGGAGCTCTTTCCAAAAAATCCGCCGACAACGCCAACAAACGGACCACTTTTGACGCCGGGGACGGACAGCTGGTGACTGTTGATTACAGCAGCAAACCTTATACGCTGCTGAACGACGAGGGGAACCGTATAGAGAGTTTCCACGGGCTGCATAACCGTACCTATCTGCTGGGATCTGACGCTCTGGGCAGGGATATGCTGGCCAGACTGATGTACGGAGCCAGAATCTCTCTGATCGTCGCAGTGATCGCCGCCCTTACCAATCTGGTGATCGGCGTTCTTTACGGCAGCATCTCGGCCTATGCGGGCGGCATGGTTGATTCGGTCATGATGCGTATTGTAGATATCATCAATACCCTGCCGCTGACGCTGTATGTTATTCTTCTTTCCATGGTAATCGAAGGAAAGGGGATGCTTTCCATTACGGTAGCTCTCGGAACTGTCTACTGGGTGAATATGGCGCGTGTGGTCCGCGGCGAGATCCTTTCCCTGAAGGAACGTGATTTCGTGCTGGCGGCCAGGACGATCGGCTCTTCAACGGGAACCATCCTGATCCGTCACCTGATTCCCAATGCCATGGGGCCGATTCTGGTCACTCTGACCATGCTGATTCCTTCCGCCGTTTTTATGGAAGCGTTCCTGAGCTTTATCGGGCTGGGCCTGGCAGCACCGCTGGCCAGTCTCGGCACCATGTGTTCGGACGCACTGGCAACCTTAAGAACCGCTCCTTATCAGCTGTTTGAACCGGCTCTGGTGATCTGTATCCTGATGTTCGGCTTCAATTTCGTAGGGGATGGCCTGCGGGATGCGCTGGATCCGAAACTGAAGAAATAAAAGATGGGAATTCCGGACAAGGCAATCCAGGAAGCGGACATTAACCGGTGGGCGTCCGGTATGGAGGAATTCATGGAAGATAGAGAAACCATTCTGGAAATAAAACACCTGCAGACTTCCTTCCTGACAAGCAGCGGTAAGGTTAAAGCAGTACGGGATGTCAGTTTTTCTCTGAAGAAGGGAGAAGTACTGGGGATTGTCGGAGAGTCAGGCTCCGGAAAAACCGTCACATCTCTTTCCGTGATACGGCTGCTGGCAGGCACCGGTGTGATTGAAGGCGGTGAGATTCTGTTCGATGGCAAGGATCTTGCCAAAGTCAGCATGAAGGAGATGCGTACCATTCGCGGCGACCGGATCGCCATGGTATTCCAGGACCCTATGACATCGCTGAATCCGCTGATTCCCGTCGGGAAACAGATTACTGAAATGATCGAGGAACACAACCGGGGAATGAGCAAGGCTCAGCTGAAAGAGGAAGCGCTGAAGCTTCTGAAGCTGGTGCATATCCCGGAAGCGGAGAAACGCTTTTCATCCTATCCGCATGAGTTTTCCGGCGGGATGCGGCAGCGTGTAATGATTGCCATTGCCCTGGCCTGCAAGCCGGATATTCTGATTGCGGATGAGCCGACAACAGCACTGGACGTGACCATACAGGACCAGATTCTGAAGCTGTTGAACCAGCTCCGGGAAGAAATGGACATGTCCATCATTTTCATCACACATGACCTGGGAGTCGTCGCAGAGGTCTGTGACCGGGTTGTGGTCATGTACGGCGGCCGCATTATGGAAGAAGGGCCGGTAGAGGCCATCTTTGAGCGGCCTTCCCATCCCTATACACAGGGACTGATGGCTTCTGTTCCGGATATTTCCCTGGACAAAAATGTACGGCTGGTATCCATTCCGGGATCTCCTCCGGATATGCTGAATCCGCCTGCCGGCTGCCCGTTCGTTCTGCGGTGCGCTTACGGAAGGAATATCTGCAATGCCAAAGTACCGCCGGTGACAGAGATCGGAGAGGGGCACTGCAGCTACTGCTGGCTGCTGACGCCGGAAGCGCCGAAAGAAAACAATCCTTATAAATGACAGATCAAGGAGAATGACTGTGACAAAGGATGACAGCATCATGCTGGAAGTGCGGAACCTGGTGAAGCATTTCCCGGTGAAAGGAAAAAAGAAGGAAGT
Organism: uncultured Lachnospiraceae bacterium; assembly: GCA_902783295.1. GTDB lineage: Bacteria > Bacillota > Clostridia > Lachnospirales > Lachnospiraceae > UBA3305. The sequence continues at coordinate 3,324 of CACZQT010000292.1, read as the reverse complement.
GGTACACGCGGTTGAAGGCGTGAGCTTCCGGGTAAAAAAAGGAGAAACCTTCGGCCTGGTGGGTGAGTCCGGCTGCGGGAAATCCACCTGTGCAAGGACGATTATCCGCATCTACGAACCGACTTCCGGGCAGATCTTCTTAAAAGGAGAAGATATCAGCCATATGAAGGAAGCGCAGCTGCATCCTTTCCGCAAGAATATGCAGATGATCTTCCAGGATCCTTATGCCTGTCTGAATGCGCGAATGACGGTGCATGACATTATCGCGGAGCCTCTGCGTGCGCACAAGGTCTGCAGCAGCCGCGGAGAGATTCACGACCGGGTTTACGACATGCTGGAAAAGGTCGGCCTGTCCAGAGAGCACGCCAACCGCTATGCTCATGAATTCTCCGGCGGGCAGAGACAGAGAATCGGAGTTGCCAGGGCTTTGATCCTGAAACCGGAACTGATCCTCTGCGATGAGCCGATTTCCGCCCTGGATGTCTCCATTCAGGCACAGGTTGTCAACATGCTGAAAGATTTTCAGGATGAACTGGGCCTGACCTATCTGTTTATTGCCCATGATCTCTCCATGGTACGCTATGTTTCGGATAATATCGGAGTTATGTACCTGGGACAGATGGTGGAAATCTGCGAAGCGAACGAGATCTATGCGCATCCGCTGCATCCCTATACCAGGGACTGCTGGCGGCTATTCCGATTCCTTCGCCCTCCCAGGCAAAGCAGAAAAAGGAGAGTTCCATTGAGGGGGATATTCCCAGCCCCATTCATCCGCCCGCCGGCTGCCGCTTCCATACACGCTGTAAATGCGCGAAGCCGGTCTGCAGTGAATGCGAACCGGCCTTAAAAGAAGTGGATCCGGGACATTTTGTTGCCTGCCACCTTTATGAATAAGTTATCTTCCGGAGCCGGTCTGAAAAAACTCTGACGGCGGAAGAACAGCAGAGCTGATTTCTTTATCGGATCCGTTTGATAAAAAAGAACCCGTACACTGCGCCGGGAGGTACCCGGACGCGTCACCCGTATATTTTATCTGTAAGGAGGAAGCAGTTATGAAGAAACAGTTGCGCACCCTGGCAGCCCTGGCAATGGCTTTCACGGTAGCTGTAACGGGCACGGTCACAGCGAAAGCAGCGGCTCCGGCAGCTCCCGAGAAGCAGTCCATTACCTTTGCACTGCACAGCATCGCGGACAGCATCGACCCCAGCATTACGGCAGAGACCTATGCGAGCCCGATTCTGACCAACGTTTTTGAAGGTCTGGTCAGCTACGATGCGGATAACAACATCATCCCCGGCAATGCGGAAAGCTGGGAACTCAGCGAAGACGGCACAGTGTATACTTTCCATCTGCGTGAAGGCCTGAAATGGTCTGATGGCAGTGATCTGACAGCCAAGGATTATGTTTACGGCTGGATGCGTGTGATCACTCCTGAAGTCGGTTCCCTGTTTGCCGACCAGATGCTGCCTTACATTGTAAATGCCCAGGAGTACTATGACGACAACGCTGCAGCAGAAGATGTCGGCATTAAAGCGCTGGATGACCTTACTCTGGAAGTGACCCTGATCAACCCTACGCCTTTCTTCCTGGGGCTGGTAGCTACCTATACCTTCAGCCCGGTACAGCAGGCGACGGTAGAAGCCAATGGCGACCAGTGGACTCTTTCCGCGGAAGCCTATGTATCCAATGGTCCGTTCTATGTGACAGAGATCAACTTCAACGAAAGCTATGTGATGAAGAAGAACCCTTACTACTGGAATGCGGAAAACGTAGTTCTGGAAGAACTGAAATTCGTCTTCATTCCTGAATCCACCACAGCTCTTAATGCTTTCGAAGGCGGCGAAATCCAGGGCTTCTGGGAGGTTCCCAGCGATTCCCTGCCTGTGCTCCGTGTAGAGAGCGACGAACTGGTTACCGTAAATGCTTTCGGTACCACGTTCCATATCATGAACAATACCGTAGAACCTTTCGACAATCCTCTGGTCCGCAAAGCCTTCAACCTGGCTATCGACCGTGAGCAGCTGATCTACAATGTACTTGGCACCGACGATATCCCTGCTTTCGCGCTGGTATCTCCCGGTTATGTAGTGGATGGCGTAGACGTAACGGAAGGACGTTCAAGTTATGAGATGAGCCCGAACGCCGATCCGGAAGCTGCGCAGGCAGCTCTGGCGGAAGCCGGTTATCCGAACGGGGAAGGCTTCCCGAAGGTCACCTACTATTACAGCACGAACGATACTTATAAGAAGACGGTGGAAGCTCTGGTCGAGATGCTGGAGACCAACCTGAACATTGAAATCGAAATGAAGACAGCGGACTGGGCGGTTATGTATGCGGACATCCAGGCCGGCAACTATCAGATCGCGCAGTATGGCTGGGGCGGTGACTATCTGCATCCCATGACCTTCCTGCCGCTGTTCGTAACGGATGCTGTCAACAACTATTCGCACTATTCCAATCCGACCTATGACGAGCTGGTAGCTGCGATCATGGTGGAAACCGATGATGCGAAGGCGGCTGAAATGATCCGTCAGGCGGAAGATTCCCTGATGGCAGATTATCCGATGCTGCCCCTGTTCCATCGTTCCTATTCCTACATGATGAGCCGCAATACCGCCGGCTATTTCCGCACCCCTCTGAACAACCTGTACTTCAGGGATGCATATGTAGTGGAATAAAGCACAGGAATCACCGACGATAAAGAATGATGAGAAGGGCGGCCTGAGGGCCGCCTTTTTCTGATAAAAGGCAGCCTGTGGACTGCAGGCTGGAATACTGATGCTTGACGTGGCTGCCTTATGCGGCTACAATAAAAGAGAAATCCGGCCGGTTCTGGGGAGGAGGGCTGCTTGCGGTCCAGCCAGGTTCTGGAGCAAACATATAATAACCCGTCAGAAACCGTGGCTGCCGGCCGGATATTGTACAGGAGACAAAGGGAAAGCCCCTCTGGCCAGATACGGACCAGAGGGACTTTCCCCTTGTATTTCTGTGAAATAATCAGACAATACTGCAGTGAGAAGTGCGGATTTACAGTATTCCCTTCAGAGCCGGATACAGCTTCCGGAAGGTCTGGTATTTCTCTTCATATTTTGCCACCAGTTCCGGATCCGGTTCCACGGTGGCTTTTTCTTTAATGATCTTCCGGCAGGCGGTTTCCACATCCGGATAGATGCCGCAGGCTACGGCGGCCAGCATGGCGCCGCCCAGCGAAGGGCCTTCCTCAACTTCGGGAATCACCAGTGTCAGGTTCATCACGTTGGCCAGGATTTTCTGCCACAGCGGGCTCTTGGCACCGCCGCCGCAAAGTTTGGAATGCGTAATGGT
>CACZQT010000291.1 GCA_902783295.1 uncultured Lachnospiraceae bacterium | reverse complement strand
TGACGGCGGACAGCCTGTATATGACGATCATCCTCGCATTTGCCATGACCGTGCCCGAAACACAGTTTTACCTGTATTTCGCGATTCCGATCAAAGCCAAGTGGATCGGTATTTTTGACCTGGTGCTGCTGGCCCTGGAATTTATTTCTGCTTCCGGTCCCGGGCGGGTTGCCATCATCATGTCCATTCTGAACTTTATCCTGTTTTTCTTTACCGGACATCCGCCGGTGCAGATGGCAAAGCAGGCAAAGAGACGTCATGATTTTACCGAGAAGATGCGGGCATCTTCCATGAATCCGGAAAGAAGCATTCACCGCTGTGCCGTCTGCGGCCGGACGGAGAAAGACAATCCGGATCTGGAATTCCGGTACTGCTCTAAATGCAAGGGCAATCTTGAATACTGCCAGGATCATCTCTATACGCATGTGCATGTCACGGACGAGTGACGGAAAAGAGGAATCAGGATGGAAAAGAAGCCATTTGTAACAAAAGAACAGCTGGAGCATATCGTACAGGATTTTCCGACTCCGTTTCATCTGTACGACGAGCGGGGCATCCGGGAAAACGCCAGGAAGGTGAAACAGGCTTTTTCCTGGAATCCGGGCTTTAAGGAATATTTTGCCGTAAAAGCAACACCGAATCCTTTCCTTCTGAAGATTCTGCATGAAGAAGGCTGCGGCTGTGACTGTTCCTCTATGGCGGAGCTGGTGCTGTCGGAAGCCTGCGGGATTACCGGCACAGAGGTGATGTTTTCTTCCAACATGACGCCGGAAGAAGAGTACCGGAAGGCTATGGAGATGGGAGCCATCATCAATCTGGATGACTTTACCCATATAGAGTTTCTGGAGAAGACCTGCGGTCTGCCGGAAACGATCTGCTGCCGTTTCAACCCGGGCGGCGTGTTCCGCATGAGCAACGGGATTATGGACAACCCCGGGGATTCCAAATATGGCTTTACCAGAGAACAGCTGTTTGAAGGAATGCGTATCCTCAAGGAAAAGGGAGTGAAGCATTTCGGACTTCATGCCTTCCTTGCCAGCAATACTGTGTCCAACGAGTACTATCCGGAGCTGGCCGCTATTCTGTTCCGTCTGGGCGTGGAACTGGTGAAGGAACTGGGAATTGACCTCACGTTCATTAACCTTTCCGGCGGCGTGGGCATCCCGTACCATCCGGAGGAAGAACCGAATGATATTCTGGTGATCGGCGAAGGTGTACGCCGGGTTTATGAAGAGATTCTGACGCCGGCAGGCCTTGGTCATGTGGCGCTGTATACGGAAATGGGCCGGTTTATGACCGGACCTTACGACGGACTGGTGACAAGGGTGCTTCATCAGAAGCATATTTACAAGGAGTATATCGGCTGCGACGCCTGCGCGGCGGATCTGATGCGCCCGGCCATGTACGGCGCCTATCATCACATTACCGTGATGGGTAAGGAAAATGCTCCCTGTGACCATATGTATGATGTAGCCGGTTCTCTCTGCGAGAATAATGACAAGTTCGCAGTGGACCGGATGCTTCCGGAAATTGAAATCGGCGACCTGCTCTTTATTCACGATGCCGGAGCCCACGGATATTCCATGGGATACAATTACAACGGCAAGCCGAGACATGCGGAAATCCTGTTCCGGGAGGACGGCAGTGCAAAGATGATCCGCCGGGCTGAAACACTGAAGGATCTGTTTGCCACCTTTGATTTCTGCGATATCCTGAAAGGTGCGGAAATTCCCGAATAAGGCGTGCTTCCGGACTTCCGGGAAAAAGAGGCTTGACAGCCTGCCTTCAGGCAGGTAGAATGAGAACAACAGGAAGAACATCATGGGAGTGCTGAAAAACCGGCACTCCTTTTCTTTTTCTCCCTTGACAGCCGGCGTCAAATAGAGTAAGATGAGAAAAGCGAACAGGTGTTCGACAAACGGGTGTTCGAAATATTGATTATCAGAACAGATGATTATCAGAATAAACAGGTGTTCAAATAAAGGAGGAATCACTGACATATGATCAAAGAGGAAAGACTGAAGGCTCTGGATGCTGCCGTTACACAGATCGAGAAAGCGTACGGAAAAGGTTCCGTTATGAGACTGGGAGACGCCGGAGCCCATCTGAATATAGAAGCGATTCCTACCGGGTCGCTGAGCCTGGATCTGGCGCTGGGAGTGGGAGGCGTTCCCAGGGGCCGCATTATCGAGATTTACGGTCCGGAATCCAGCGGTAAGACGACGGTTGCCCTGCATATGATTGCGGAAGCGCAGAAGAGGGACGGCATTGCAGGGTTCGTGGACGCAGAACATGCACTGGATCCTGTTTATGCGAAAAACATCGGAGTGGATGTGGATAACCTGTACATTTCCCAGCCGGATAACGGAGAGCAGGCCCTGGAAATCGCGGAGACCATGGTACGTTCCGGCGCGCTGGATATCGTAGTCATTGACTCCGTAGCAGCCCTGGTGCCGAAGTCCGAAATCGATGGTGATATGGGGGATATCCAGGTGGGAGCGCAGGCCCGGCTGATGTCCAAAGCTCTTCGGAAGCTCACGGCAGTCATTTCCAAATCAAACTGTGTGGTTATTTTCATTAACCAGCTTCGTGAGAAGGTAGGAGTGATGTTCGGAAATCCCGAGACCACGACCGGCGGCCGCGCCCTGAAATTCTACAGCTCGATCCGTCTGGATGTGCGCCGCGTGGAAGCGCTTAAGCAGGGCGGAGAAGTGATTGGAAACCACGTCAAGGTCAAGGTTGTGAAGAACAAGGTGGCCCCTCCTTTCCGGGAGGCGGAATTCGACATTATGTTCGGAAAGGGAATTTCCACGGACGGGGATCTGATTGACCTGGCGGCCAAAACGAATATTGTGGAAAAGAGCGGTGCCTGGTATGCCTACCAGGGACAGAAAATCGGCCAGGGAAGAGAGAATGCCAAACTGTATCTCCGGGAGCATCCCACCGTACTCTGGGAGATCGAACAGAAGGTGCGTGAGTACTATGGCCTGCCTTTTGAAACGGAACTGCCGGAGCATCTGCAGAACGGGGAAGAAAATCAGTAAAGATATATATGCGGGACAGAGGATGAGTACTCTGTCCCGTTTCTGGTCATATATATCCTGCCCGGCGTTCCTGAAAAACCGAATATGAAAAAATCCCGGGAATTTTGATCCGTTCTTTGAACACGAACTTTCTGTTGGGAATCCGCTGATTCTGCTGATTTTCCGCGGGGAATCCGCTTGACAGGACTATGAAAAAAGGATAGAATCACAATGTTGTATTGAATTCACCCACTTAAATACATACAGGCTGCTGGCAGCCTTTCATACGATTTTTTAAGGTGAATCCTTTTGTACAATGAAAACAGAATAAGGAGGTGCTCCTGTGACTATCACAATGGCCATTGTGATCATTTTGATTGCAATTTGTGTAACCGCAGCGATCACCTGGTTTGCTTCCAATTCCTACCGAACCCGTATATATGAAAAGAAAATTGGTTCCGCAGAAGAAAAATCCAGGCAGATTCTGGACGAGGCAGACCGGGTGGCTGAAACGAAAAAACGGGAAGCACTGCTCGAAGCCCAGGAAGAGAATATGAGGGCGAAAAATGAACTGGAAAAAGAAACCAGGGAAAGACGGGCAGAGCTTCAGCGCTCAGAGAGACGCTTGGTCAACAAGGAAGAGAGTCTGGATAAGAAGCTGGAAGCCATGGAGAAGCGGGAAAGCAATTTCACCGCCAGAGAAGAAAAGCTGAAAGCCAGAGCGCAGGAAGTGGATGAGCTGGTTGCAAAGCAGCAGGAAGAGCTGGAACGTATTTCCGGTCTGACCATGGAACAGGCCAGGGAGTTCCTGCTGAAGAGTGTGGAAGAAGATGTCAAGCACGATACTGCCAAGCTGATCCGGGAACTGGAATCCCAGGCGAAGGATGAAGCTTCCAAGAAGGCCAGAGAGTATATTGTGACTGCCATTCAGAAATGCGCCGCCGACCATGTAGCGGAAACAACGATTTCCGTCGTACAGCTTCCCAGTGATGAAATGAAGGGACGGATTATCGGCCGGGAAGGCCGGAACATCCGCACACTGGAAACTCTGACCGGCGTGGATCTGATCATAGATGATACACCGGAAGCCGTCGTTCTGTCCGGATTCGATCCCATGCGCCGTGAGATTGCCAAGATCGCGCTTGAGAAGCTGATCACAGATGGACGAATCCACCCCGCCAGGATTGAGGAGAGTGTGGAAAAGGCCCAGAAGGAAGTGGAAGCCATGATCCGGGAAGAGGGCGAAAGCGCTCTGCTGGAGGTGGGAGTTCACGGAATTCATCCGGAACTGGTTCGTCTGCTGGGCAAAATGCGTTTCCGCACCAGTTATGGCCAGAACGCCCTGAAACACTCCATCGAGGTTGCGCATCTTTCCGGTCTGCTTGCCGGCGAGATGGGGCTGGATGTCCGTATGGCAAAACGTGCCGGACTGCTGCATGATATCGGAAAGAGCCTGGATCATGATATGGAGGGCTCTCACGTACAGATCGGAGCGGATCTTTGCCGGAAATACAAGGAATCCCCGATTGTTATTAATGCGGTTGAATCCCACCATGGGGACGTAGAAGCCACCAGCCTGATTTCCTGCATCGTGCAGGCAGCGGATACCATTTCCGCAGCCAGACCCGGTGCCCGCAGGGAAACGCTGGAAGCTTATGCAAACCGTCTGAGGCAGCTGGAAGAAATTACCAATTCCCATAAGGGCGTGGAGAAATCCTACGCCATTCAGGCCGGCCGCGAAGTGCGTGTCATGGTTATTCCGGATCAGGTCAGTGATGACGAGATGGTTCTGCTGGCGAGAGATATCTCACGCCAGATCGAAGCGGAACTGGAATATCCCGGTCAGATCAAGGTCAGCGTCATTCGTGAATCGCGCGTTGTGGATTATGCGAAATAGGAGTTGTCCCGCAGGCGGCTGTCTGCGGGGTTGAACAAAATGAACCGAAAGAGTGAAATGGCTGAAAACAGTCCGCTCTTTCGGTTTTTGTTGTTTTTGAAAATCGATGGGGAATGAGAACTGTCAGACAGTTCTTCGAGGGAGGATGAAAAATGGAACCTGTAAAACGACTGAAAAGAGAGCTTGCGTACAAGGGGGCCATTCTGGAAGTATATGCAGATACTGTTCAGACAAAGGACGGTGTTGTTTCCAGATGGGATTATATCGATCATATCGGTGCGGCAGCGGTCGTACCTGTCCTGCCGGATGGCCGTATTGTCCTGGTGCGCCAGTACCGGAATGCGCTGGACAGGTTTACTCTGGAACTGCCGGCCGGCAAACTGGATTTCAAAGGGGAACCCATGGAGGCCTGTGCAGCCAGAGAACTGGAGGAAGAGACGGGATATCACAGTGAATCTCTGGAATGGCTGATGACCCTGAATACAACCGTAGCGTTCTGCAACGAGAAAATCGGGATTTATGTGGCCCGGGATCTTCAGAAGACAGAGCAGCATCTGGATCCCGATGAGGACGTGGAGATTGCGGCGTACCCGGCCGGGGAACTGGTGCAGATGGTTCTGGAAGGGAAGATTACGGATGCCAAGACGGCGGCAGGGATTCTGGCGTATCGTGTAAAAT
>CACZQT010000290.1 GCA_902783295.1 uncultured Lachnospiraceae bacterium | reverse complement strand
GCGTTGAAGTTCTCGTATACGACTTCCGTTTCCACGCCGCCGTCCAGCGTATAGGCATATTTAGCGCCAAAAGCAGGAATATCCAGGTCCTTTGCCAGGCCGCCGACTTCTTCATCCGGCGTAAAGGCAAGGCAGATTCTGCCGTGAGGAGCATCGCTCTGGAGCAGGCGCTCTGCTGCTGTCATGATTTCAGCGATCCCGGCCTTGTCATCCGCTCCCAGAAGGGTGGTCCCGTCCGTGGTGATCAGCGTTCTGCCCTTCAGCTTCTTCAGTTCAGGAAACTGCTTCGGATCCAGTTTCAGGCCGCTTTTGCCCAGCTCGACTGCCTTGCCGTCGTAGTTTTCAATGACCTGGGGCTTTACATCTTTGCCGTTGAAATCCGCAGCTGTATCAATATGGGCGATAAAGCCGATCGGCGTTTTCTCCTCATACCCGGGGGTCGCGGGAATCGTGCCGTAGACATAGCACTGGTCTGTCAGACGTACATCGCTGATGCCCAGATCTTTCATTTCCTGTTCCAGCTGACGTGCCAGATCAAACTGGCGGGCTGTGGAAGGAGACTCCGTATGGCCTTCCTCACTGGTCGTCCAGACCGTCACGTACTTCAGCAGTCTTTCATATGCTCTCATGATAATTCTCCTCTTTTCTATCTTCCGGAGCGCTCTTTCTGCTCCGCTCTTTTCAGCCTTCTCTGGTGACATCTGACGCAGATGCGGTACGGGTAGTTCCAGGAAAGGGGCCTGCCGCACTGGCGGCATACTCTTCCTTCCAGCCGCTGCTGGCCCAGCACCTGGATAATCGCGGAGGAGATGGCTTCCTTCTTCTGCATGATTGTTTCCAGCCTGTCTTCATATCCGAATTTGTCACAGTAGGCATAGACCAGATCGCAGATTTTGTGTTCCATCTCCAGGAAGGGCAGATCTCCGGCGTCATAATCGAGTTCGGGAATCGGCTGACAGATGAAATCGAAATCCAGTTCACGTCCTGTACTCTCCGCATGAACCATATCCATCCAGGTCTCAGTGACTCCTTCTTTTCCGGGGTCGAAAGGAAGCATCACCAGCTTGTACAGCCTGGTGCGGTCGCTGATATACTGTTCTGCGTACCGGCAGGCTTCTATTTTTTCTTCCATGTCGCTTTTCGCAAAACAGCCGCCTTCCTTCAGCGCAGACCATTTTGCCATCACATCCGACAGCCGGTTTCCCAGATGAATGAGGGTTTCCGGGAATTCCAGCACCGCTTCCTGAATCTCCGCGTCCGGGGTCTCCAGCAGTTTTTTCAAGGCCTTTCCGCTGCCGCAGGTAGAAACATAACCTACGTCATACTTGCCATAGCGGCCGGCTCGGCCGGCTACCTGTTTGACTTCGTTTGCGTGCAGGGGACGCTTTTCCTTGCCGTCGAATTTGACGGTTTCGAGGAACACCACCCTCCGGATCGGAAGATTCATGCCCATGCCGATGGCATCCGTAGCTACCACCACCTGGCTTTCCCCCTCGGCAAACTTCCTGGCTTCCTCGTGCCGTACCCGGTAAGGAAGATCGCCGTAGACGATACTGCAGGAACCCCCGGCGGCCTGCAGCTCGGATGCAACGGCATGAACATCCCTCTTGGAAAATACAATCAGCGCGTCTCCGGGGCAGACATCCTTCGGGAAAGAGAACCCTCCGTTCTGCGCCACCAGCGGCGCCATTCTCTCGTGAGTCACTACCTCGAAAGTATCGCCGCACATGCCGATCAGTTTTTCCAGGATGCCCAGTGCATCCGGTGAAGCGCAGACGGAGATGTTTTCACACAGAAGCCCCAGGATGACTTTTGTCCACGCACCGCCTCTGGAGGGATCCGCCAGCATCTGAGCCTCATCGATCACTGCATGCCTGCAGGGAACGTCCAGCTGCGCCATCTCAATCGTGGAAGAAGTAAACCTGGCGAAAGGAACCTCTACCCGTTCTTCTCCGGTCACAAGATCGCAGGGAAAACCGTCCGTGTTCAGTTTTTCAAACTGTTCGAAAGCCAGAAGACGCAGCGGTCCCAGATACACACCCGAGCCTGCCTCTTCCAGAGCCTTCATGGCGTCATACGTCTTTCCGCTGTTGGTCGGCCCGATATGTATGGTAAACTTCCGCTTCAGCTTTCTGGCGGCGGGATACAGATCCGGCGCAGACTCCGGAATCCGCTCCAGAATTTCGCTTTCCATCCGCGCCTGGTCTGCCGCCCAGCCGCCATGCAGTCTGGCGTAACGGCTGTAGGCAGCGTTGTACTTTCCGCTTTCCGCCATGGACTGCAGGACCTGCGGCTCCTCCAGGGCTCTCCGGTATTTCCCGGCCCCCATCCGCCTTGTAAGATATTTGAGTTCCTTTTTGAACTCCTTCGTCTGCCGGTAGCGTTCGGCCTCCTCTTTCCGGGGCATCTGGCCGTTATACGCTTTGCCTATAATCCGGTCTGATGCCCGCGTTTCCAGTCTGTCCAGCTCTTCCTGCAAAAAGCCGCGGAACTGCTCCAGTTCCCGTTCGTCCCAGTGGTCATTTTCCGGATATTCGTCCGGAAAGTCCCCGGCTTCAGAATATTCTTGATCGGAATGTCCTTTTTCAGGTTGTTCTCTGTCAGGATGCTCTTTTTCGGGATATTCTCTGTCAGGATGTTCTTTGTCGGAGTGTTTTTTTGATGAATGTCTTCTTCTTGATCTATGGCCCATAGTTTTGCTTAACCCTTTTCATTTACAGGGCTGCTGTCTGCAGTCTCCCGATCCTATCCCGAGAATCATATCATAGATAGCTTTCTTGTGCAAACAGAAGCAGGGAAGTTCCCTCCGGAAGCTGTAAAGGAAAGGCCGCGGGGGAACCTGATCCCTCACGGCCTTCGTTTTCATGCCGTCAAAGCCTGCGGCTTTGACGGTCAGTTATGGCTGTCCGGCAATTGGTGCTTCCCGGTGCTGCCGGTTTTATTCGTACTCTCCTGCGAACAGAGCCTTCACCCATTCGGATACGCTTTCAGGGTATACGGTGTAGGTGAAGCCCAGAGTGTAGGCATAGTACTGATAGTCCTCAATCCCCGAGAACTTGTAGTAGTTGCCGGGCTTCAGAGGCTGGGCACCTTCATATACATCGGTGTAAGGCTTCTCCAGGTAGTTGGCAGCTACGACCTTGGTTACGGAGTGATCTGTCTCGCCCCAGGCCTTGAACTTCCAGGACTGCAGTCCGGAAATACGGATGTGGTTGTAGATCCACTCGTCGGACTTGCCGTTCAGCTTATACAGGCTGGCCAGAACCTTGTAGGTATCCTGAGCTGCCGCGGCGTTGGTGGAGTCGGTCTCGCCGTTGAACATCCATACGGAAACTTCGTTGTCGATCATGGCGCAGATCTCTTCCATCGTCCAGGCACTGAAGGTGCTGTTCGGTACGGTGCCGTCCGCAGTCGTGGGAGTTCCCATGCCGCCGAAGTTGCCGTTGCACTCCAGGAAGCCGGCGTACAGGTCAGGACGCTGATGGATGCACTCGGAGGAGATCAGGGTGCCGGCGGAGTTGCCGACCGTCAGAATCTTGTCGCCGTCGGCGTTCCAGTTTTCAATCGCATAATCCAGGACCGCGTTGATTTCCTTCGCGGCGTTCGGGGTATTGGCGGAATGGTTGTTCACGCTCATCACGATCGCTTCAGGATACTGCTCGGCCCATTCCACTACCATGGTGTCGTACAGCAGGTTGCAGGCCAGGTTGTTGGCGTCTGCATAGATACCCTTTTCTTCATCCTTTGCGATCTGCCAGTAGCAGACACCGCCGCCGGCTACGTAGTTGATCACAGGATAAGGTTCTTCGCGCTCGGGATCATAATCCTTCGGCCAGATCACCCATACGGGCACTTCGCCGTTCTCGGTCACCTGATCATAGTCCGGGCATTCCCAGCCTACATTCACAGATACCAGTTCAGCCTTTTCATAGCCGCTGGCGATGATGGTTTCCGCCCATACGGAATCCTCCAGAGCATTGCCCTTGGTATCGGTGGAGAAGATACCGTCTTTGATATCTGCGCCGTTCAGGCAGAGAATCAGGTCAAGATTGCGGCCCTGGCAGGTCTTGTTGGCAGTGTTCGGATAAATCTTATTGCCCAGGCAGTCTTCGCTTTCTTCCTTGCCACAGTACAGATTGCCTTCGGAATCCATGTACCAGCCGGCCATGTTCAGCATACCGAACGCATTGCGGGCACGGTCATCCGTCTTCTCGGAGCCCTGGTCTACGGTCAGGATGACTTTGCGGCCGACTACGGAAGTACCGGCGATCTTCACTTCGCCGAAATCAGGGTTCGCAGAACCACGGTCATATACGGTAAAGGTGGTCTCTGCCAGGGAGGCAGGAGCTACGGTTTCGTCAAATTCGACTTCGATCTTGCTGACCTTGTGGCCATAGAAGTTCTGGCCGACGGTCGCCTGAATATTCTTCACCTGCTCCTGGGTCACTTCCGCCGCGGCAGGTTCTTCAATCACAACCTTGTCATCCGCTTCAAATGCGGATTCAGAATAGTAACGGGTGACGGTGCCGTCCTCGGCCACTTCGAAGCTGTAGTGCTTCATGAAATCCCAAAGGATGGGCATATCGCTCGGGTAGCAGTTATGAGGACGAAGCAGACACCGTGCCCAGGATACCATCGGGATGCCCTGTGCGTTTGCCCATGCATAGACCTCAGGATGGCGGGGATCCACATCCGTTACGGACGCTGCGTCTTCCGCCGCGAAAGTTCCGACAACACCGTTGACCGCCATGAAGTAGCCGGTCCAGCCCTTCAGGCTGTTGGAATCAAAGCACAGAGCCAGGTCGCCGCCGTCCGAATGACCGGAAATCAGCATAGTAGGAATCTGCTTGTTGGAAGCGCCTTCCCCGCCGGCCGGCGCCGCGGAAGTGGAGCCGACGGCTGCCAGGAATTCAGGATGATTAATAGCGAAGCGCTGGGAAGCACCGGAACCGGCAGACTGGCCGGAAGCATAGATGCGGGAGAAGTCAATCTTCGCATAGGTGCCGTCCAGTTCTTCCTTCGCAATGGTTACCAGGGCATCATAGAACTCCTCGTTGTTGTAATGGCTGATCGTCACACCGCCGTTGTTGTAGGTCTCGCAGACAAACATCAGAACGATGCCTTCCTTTTCGGCGATCTGCCACCACAGAGTGGAATCAAAGAAAATGACGTCTGTCTGGCTGTTGCCGGCATAGACCAGCAGCAGAGGCAGTTCCTTGTCTTCAAAGCCTTCCGGGATATAGGCAACATATTCACGAGGGTCATTCTTGCCGTCGCCGGAGTTGTCCGCGAAAGCGATCACGCCTACTTTTATCGTGCCGTGGCCTTCGATCACCTTGTCGGCTTCGCCCCAGATTTCGGTACCGTTGCTGAGAGTTTCCTTCACGGTACCATCTTTCGCCTGCTGCTGAGCAGCCACACGGGCCTCCTGATAATTCAGACGTTCTGCCAGAGCATTTGAATAGGCAAATGTGGTGTCATAACGGGTCCAGCGGGACATCCAGGAATAAAGCCCGCCCGCCATGGGATCACGTTCTTCCGCCGGAGCTTCTTCTACGATGCATACTTCGGAAAGAGCGAAATCAGAACCGGCTTCCTTCCGCTGCTTGTTGGCATAATCGGTTGCGTACGCATCAGAATCGATGTTCTGCAGATAAATTCCGGTATCAAACGGTTCTTCATTGCAGTCATTCGCTGCCTTCCAGTGATCCTCGCTGCCGGTATAGCCGATCAGCATGGTAGGCACCGGAACGTCCTTCGGAGCCATCTTGCCGGCAATGCCGACTTTTTCCAGGGTCTCTTCCAGCACATCGGTGATGTCCCCGTTTGCATTCTTGCCTGTGTATTCTTCGCTGCTGATTTCATCCAGTGCAGCGGAGCCGGCGGATTCGCCGCCGATATAGGCCTGGGCGATCACGAGGATGGGATTCTGGGC
>CACZQT010000289.1 GCA_902783295.1 uncultured Lachnospiraceae bacterium | reverse complement strand
CATACTTTTTTGTGTAAATCTACCGCAATCATTCTGAATCTTTTATGATGAAACAGACACTTTGACGGTACACAGGACACTTTTCTGCCTGTTCACAGGCGGCCGGACAGTCCCCTGATCAGCTCCGGCATGGTCTCCTCGAAGTCCACACCGAACCGGGGCAGGCCTCCGTTTGCCAGAGTCACTTCCATGGTATATGCCGTATGATCTGCTGCCAGCACGGCAGCCTCCTTCCAGGAAAGCCCTCGCATCATGGCACCGGTAAAGACGGATGAAAACAGATCGCCCGTACCATGGAAAGAAGCGTCAACCCGGCGGTTCTGATACCGGAAGATTTCCCCGGTCCGGGTATCCAGGCCCATAATGCCGGTTTTCCCGGGAGAAAGGCTGACTCCGGTCAGGACAGCCACCTTCGTTCCGAGAACCGCCAGCCCGTCCAGAAGACTCCGGATGTATTCTTCCCCGTATTCTTCCCGGTAAGGCAGTCCTGTCATCAGGGAAGCTTCCGTGATATTCGGGATGATGATATCCGCCCGTCTGCACAGCAGCCGGTTTTTCTCTGCGTACTCCTGATTGAAACCGGAGTACAGCCGCCCGTTGTCTCCCATCACCGGGTCTACAATGATCCTGGTTTCCTCTCCTCCTAAAGTATCGAAGAATTCCAGCATCATGTCAATCTGTTCCTCCCGGCCCAGGTAGCCGGTGTAAATGGCATCGAAATGGATGTCTTCCCGCTGCCAGTGTTCTGTGATCGGGCGAAGCATATCTGTCAGATCCATTCTGGCGCAGTCCCGGAACAGGGTATGGGTTGACAGCAGGGCTGTCGGAAGGATCACTGTCTCGACTCCCATGGCGGAGATCACCGGCAGGGCGATCGTCATGGAGCATCTCCCGAGACAGGAGATGTCCTGTACAGTGAGTATTCTTTTCAAAGGCCGGCGCCTCCTTTCCCGGATACCGGCAGCGGCATCAGTTCCCTACCAGGTTCCGGAATTTCACGGCTGTAGGGGAACGGTAGTCAATCTTCGAGAAGCGGATTCCGCCGGAAGGGTACACAGACCCCTGGTGGCCGGAAGCATTGATGATATATCCGTTTCCTACATAAATGGCGCAGTGCCCGATGCTCTGGTCACTCCAGCTGTTATAGTAAAAGACCATATCGCCGGGCCTCAGCTGATTACGTGAAATAGATTTTCCGCTGTTGGAAAGGTCCACTGCCAGAGCATAGGAGTCCACCCAGACACCGGCATTGCGCATGGCACGGCGGGCAAAGGTGGAGCAGTCAATTCCGTCGGTCAGAGAGCCGCCGCCCAGAACAAAGCGGGTGCCTATGTAAGGCAGGCCGTACTGGCAGACCTGGATCCGCTGCTTGTCTTTTTCATCACTTGTAGAGAGACCGAAAGTTTTTACATCCAGCACATCCAGCGTCACGTAGGAGTAAAGCAGATATCCGGTTTTCCCGTTCACCATCCGGACCTTCAGCCAGGTATAATCCGTTCCTTTTTCCATGCCGGAGGTATCCACGACGATGCAGTTATTCTTCGAGAAGGAGCCCATCCTCGTAGAGGATGTGGATTCCTTGGTGTACACAAAGGTCTTTTTCTTAG
This sequence comes from uncultured Lachnospiraceae bacterium, assembly GCA_902783295.1. Taxonomy (GTDB): domain Bacteria; phylum Bacillota; class Clostridia; order Lachnospirales; family Lachnospiraceae; genus UBA3305. The sequence goes on along the minus strand of CACZQT010000289.1, from coordinate 2,554 downwards.
CAGTCGCCAGCACCCAGTACTGAGACGGCAGGCCGATGAAGTCATCACAGTTGCCGACCTTCACTTCTTCCGCCGGTTCTTCCTCGACCGGTTCGTCCGGTTCTTCTTTCACCGGCTGCCGGTATTTTTTCGGAATGGCTGCCTCATACTCGGCTTCCTTAAACCAGGCCAGCCAGTAGTTCGCATTATACTTGTAAACCACCTGAACCCAGCCGTTCTCCCTGGCCACAACCATAACAGCTGTCTTTTTCTTTACCTTGCCCATGCTGTAGCCGCCGGGTCTGCGGTACGCTGTAACAGCCTTTTTCACCTGGACTTCCTTCTCCTTATGCGAGGTATCTGCCATGAGAGAATCCACGGAAATCCAGCCGGAGCCGTCCAGGAATTCGACGTAAAAAGCTTTTTTCTTTCTTTTCCTGACTCTCAGCTTCAGGAAATCCCCGCTCATCGTCACCGGCTGCTTAGACAGGGCCGCGTCTGCGTAAATCGTTACCATCCGCTGCCTGGGATACGCCATAATGGGCAGTTTCTTCAGCGGATAAGGCACAGCTGCCTCGGCCACTGTGCTGAAAAACTCCGTAAAAAGCAGCAGACCGATGACAAACAGCCATTTCGCAGCTTTTGCACTCCACAGTTTTCTTGTTTTCATAAAGGTTTCCTTCCCTTTCCTGAAAGCCGGCCATACCGGCTTAATTTGCTTTTCATTCAAGATAAAACCCGGTCCAGAATTCTTATTCTCTCAGCGTTTCTTTAATTCGTCGCTTTCAGAAGCAGGAAGTTCTGTGCCATCAGGGTTCCCGACTGGAACCGGCTTCCGCTGACCCAGCAGCCGAAAGGCGATGTTGCCCTCGCATCTGTCGCATAAGGATCCAGTACCAGATATTTTCCGTCCTTATATTCAGAAACGGCAATATAGTGGTGCGGTACATAGACCACCGCTGTTCCTCCGGACTGCAGATGGGATTTCAGCTTCGACAGGCTCATCGTACTGCCTGCAAAAGCATAGCCATAGGTTTTTCCGAAATGATTGGCGGCTGCCTGTACAAAGCGGTAATCCGTTCCGGAGCCTTCCACCCGGTAGCCGGTCTTCACTGCATAGTCGGCCACAACCACCGGGTCCATGAACTGACCATTCAGCGCGTACACTGCGTTAACGGAAGAGAACACGCCGCAGGCAGAGGCGGCCATTGTATTGGTTTTTCCGTATTTCAAAGCTGCCCAGCGGGAATCATACTGGCTGAACACCTGCCAGTGGCTGGTGTTCTTCCCGACCATGACGATGCGGAATCTCTGCGTCCGGGACGATTTATAGGCTTTTGTGGAAAATGGCTTACCTACGGTCAGGTACTGCCCAGTGCCTTTGTTTTTCAGGAAATAGTGATCCCTCACACGGATCAGCTGCCAGATCTGGTCTATATCCTCCCGTGCAGACAGTTCCGACAGGATCACATCACCGGTATATTTCCCTTCTTCGTTCTTTTCCGCCGTAAGGGCCAGGTTCGTCCCGTTGTGGAGGATCTGATAGCAGTTTTCCCCGGCAAAGCGGAATTCAAACCGCTGGGAAGAGCTCTTGCCGGTGGAGGCTGTTGTCAGGGCACTGTTCTGAACCGCCAGGCTGAGAGCCCTGTTCTTATTGATCCGGATGGTATAGACACCTTCCGCCATCAGCCTTTCCTCACTGCCGTCAAAAACACGGATCCCGCTCTTATAGGACGTTTCCGTGATCCAGGCAATGTAGTGACGTTTCTTGTAAAGGTAGGATACCTGGTACCATCCGCTCTTCTTTCCGAGAATATCTACGTCCGTATAGGCAGGGATGGTTCCCAGCACATCGCCGGAAGGCCTGCGGTAAGCCAGCGTTGCATAGCGGAGGAGGGCATCTTTTTTTTCAGTCTTCAGGCTGGTCTGTATCCTCTTCATGGGAATCCAGCCCTTGCGGCTCTTTCCGCCCAATGTATAGGTAACATGGAAGGCCCTGCCCTCATAGCCATTAATGCCGAACCGTACGTTATCCCCTTCGATTTCTTCCCTGACCTCTTTCCCGGAGGAATCCTTATATACCTTCAGGCTTCCTTTCTGCCAGGTATAGGCATATACCGTAAAGCCTTTCTGTACGAAGGCCGGCACCTCAGCCCGCGCTTCCGGAGCGAATCCCGCTGCTGCAAACAAGACTGCCAGAAGAAGCAGCAGCCACCGGCCGCACCGTCCTTCTGCCCTTTTTTCCGCGTTCCTTTTCAACACATTTTCCTCCTGCGGCACGATTCCATGCAAAAAACAGGAAGAGCCTTTTCTTCCCGCTCTCTACAGGCGCCATAATGTTACCAGTATACCATTCCTCTCCTTATTATTCAACAAAAAATGAGCCGGGGAACATCCCCGGCTCACAAAATCCCCGAATTCTTTCTTATTCCGCGCGGTCTCCTACGACCATATCGGCTTCCTCTTCTTCCACTACTTCAAACGGGTTGCTTCCTTCTTCACCGTCTACATTCAGGGTATACGCCCACTCCAGGAGCTTATTGTATTCCTCTGTCTGTGTGGAATCATTGCCATT
>CACZQT010000288.1 GCA_902783295.1 uncultured Lachnospiraceae bacterium | reverse complement strand
TATGCCCAGAACGGCCTTTGCGCAAAGGTGAAGGTCAAGGTCAAGTAAGTCGGGAAAACTGACTGCGGGATTATGAAAATCCAAATGAAGAAACCGGTTGGCAGTCTGGCTGACCGGTTTTTTGGTGGGATAACGGGAAAATATATCTGGCGGATTGCAGACGCGCGCAGCGGAAGGTGCTTCTCACCGCGCGCGTCGCGGTCAAGATCACTGAGGCGATCTTGAAAATAACGTAGACGAATCTGCTCAAAACGGGTATAATAGGAATGTTTTATCTTGAATCTGAACAAAAGAACGCCGGTGGCGTTCTTGAATTTAGAACCTGCCGGATGATCAGTTGATTCCGCGAAGGCTGCGGATTATGAAAAGGAGGCTGTCATGAAAAAAGTTCTTGTGTTTGGCGGAGGAACAGGTACGTCCTGCCTGCTGTCCGGATTGAAGCTCTTTCCCCTGGAAGTAACAGCCGTAATAACAGTAAGTGATAATGGAAGCTCGACCGGCCAGCTGAAAGAGGAGCTGGACATCCCTGCGGTAGGGGATATCGGAAAGGTTCTTCTGGCGATGTCGAACGTGGATGATGACTTTGTGGACCTGCTGGGATACCGCTTCCACAAAGAAGGATCTTCCCTGGATAACCATCCGGTGCGGAATATCCTGCTGGCGGCTCTGATTGACCTCAAGGGCAGCCTGACGGAGGCCACACGTTATATGTGCCAGCTGCTGAACGTAAAAGGTACTGTGCTTCCTCTGACAGAGGAAAAAGTGGATCTGGTGGGGACCGGACGCCATAAAGGGGAGTATTTTTATGGTGAAGTGGAGGTCAGCAACAATATTAAGAACATTTCCAGGCTGAAATATGACCACCGGGTGCGCATCCGTTCGGAAATCAAGCAGAAGATCCAGGAATGCGATCTGATTGTGTTCAGCACGGGAAGCCTGTTTACCAGCGTGATGCCCCATCTGATCGTGAAGGAAATTGTAGATGCCATCGGTGCCAGCGAGGCCCCGATCATGTACGTATCCAACCTGGTTACCCAGCCCGGGGAAACAGATGGCTTCAGCGTCAGTGACCATCTGCAGGCCATCAACCAGTATCTGGACAAGCGGAAAGTGGACGTGGTGCTGGCCAATACCGGAAAGATTGATCCGGAGATCAGCGACAAGTATCTGAAAATGGAAGGCAAGAAGATCGTGCACCTGGACCGGAAAAAGATTGCGGAGCAGGGGGCGGAAGTGATTGCGGACAACGTGATCTGTATTGAAGACGGAAGAATCCGCCATGATGCCGTAAAAACAGGATTCAGGATTTTCTCATATCTGATGGATAAAGCCTGAGAGAAGGATTCTGACCGGAACAGCCCGAAAGCAGAAAGCGCCGGCGGAGAATGCTGCTGGAAAGTCTGTGAGGGAAAGAAAGGAGCCGCTGCGAATGCTGAAAACGCTGGGGGCACAGATAAAGGAATTTAAACTGCCATCCATACTGACCCCGCTCATGATGATCGGGGAAGTAATTATGGAAATGATGATCCCCTTGTTGATGGCTTCGATCATTGACAAGGGCGTGGAAGCGGGCGATATGGGTCATATTCTGCGGGTAGGAGGACTGATGCTTGGGACTGCCCTGCTGGGACTGCTGTTCGGAAGTCTGGGCGGCGTCTTCGGCGCGAAGGCTTCTACGGGATTTGCCAGAAACCTGCGGAAAGCGATGTTTGAAAACATTCAGACATTTTCTTTTGCGAATATTGATAAATACAGTACAGCCGGTCTGGTAACCAGGCTCACTACGGATGTGACCAATCTGCAGATGGCGTATCAGATGATTCTGCGGATGTTTGTACGTGCACCTATGAGCCTGATTATAGCCATGTGCATGTCGTTTTACATCAGTAAAGACCTGGCAGGCGTCTACCTGGGGGCTGTTGCTTTTCTGTCCGTGGCTCTGATTCTTATCATGACCCGTGTCAGCGGGTATTTCCGGGAAGTTTTCAAGAAATACGACGACCTGAATGCCAGCGTACAGGAGAACGTATCCGCCATCCGGGTGGTGAAGGCCTATGTGCGGGAAGACTATGAGCGGGATAAATTCCGCAAAGCCAGTGAGAACGTATACCGCATGTTTATCCGGGCGGAGAAGATTATTACGCTGAACGGACCGATTATGCAGGGCACGGTCTATACCTGCATTCTGCTGATCAGCTGGCTCGGCGCAAAAATGATCGTGCAGGGGAGCCTGACAACCGGCGAACTGATGAGCCTGCTGGCGTACTGCATGAACATCCTCATGAGCCTCATGATGATGTCCATGATCTTTGTCATGGTGGCCATGAGCTCTGCCAGTGCGCAGCGTATTACCGAAGTGCTGAACGAGAAGAGCACCCTGACCAACCCGGAGAATCCGGATTTCGAGATCCCGGACGGCAGCGTGGACTTTGATCATGTGAATTTCCGCTACCGTGCGGAGAGCAGCAGCAATGTGCTGAAAGACATTAATCTGCATATCGGCTCCGGCGAAACGATCGGAATTATCGGCGGCACCGGCAGCTCCAAATCCACTCTCGTGAACCTGATCAGCCGTCTGTATGACGTCAATGAAGGTACGGTACGTGTCGGCGGCAAGGATGTGCGGGGCTATGACCTGGATACGCTGCGCAGCAGCGTGGCTGTGGTTCTGCAGAAGAATGTTCTGTTTTCCGGCACGATTCTGGAGAACCTCCGGTGGGGGGACAAGGACGCTGCGGAAGAGGAATGCGTACGTGCTGCAAAGCTTGCCTGCGCGGATGAATTTATCCGCCAGTTCCCGGAAGGGTACAACACCCATATCGAGCAGGGCGGTACGAACGTATCCGGCGGACAGAAGCAGCGTCTCTGCATCGCCAGAGCACTGCTGAAAAAACCGAAGATCCTGATTCTGGATGATTCCACCAGCGCGGTGGATACCGCGACGGACGCCAGAATCCGCCGGGCATTCCGGGAGGAAATTCCGGATACCACAAAGATCATCATCGCTCAGCGCATCGCCTCAGTGATGGATGCAGACCGCATTCTGGTCATGCAGGACGGGGAAGTCGACGCCTTTGACACGCATGAAAACCTGCTGGAGAACAACCGGATTTACCGGGAAGTCTATGAGTCCCAGATGAATGCCGGCGGAGACTTTGACCGCCCGGAGGATTCTGACAAAGCCTATTACGACAGGGAATTTGACGCGAGAGGAGGCGAGAACTGATGGCGGAAGAAAGAGCACGCACATTCCGGGGCGGTCCTGGCCGCCGTCAGATGGGGCCGCGGCCGAAGGTGGAAAATCCGGGGAAGCTGTTTAAGCGCCTCATGGGCTATGTTTTTCAGTTCTATAAAATTCCGATCATTGTGGTGGTGTTCTGCATTGTAGCTTCGGTTCTGTGCAATGCACAGGGAACAATGTTCATGCGGACCCTGATCGACGGCTATATTTCACCGATGCTGGTTTCCGGCAGCCGGGACTTTTCCGGGCTTTTACGGGCGATCTTCCGGGTGGCGGGTTTCTATGCCGTGGGCGTCATCGCCGCTTTTGCCCAGAACCGGATCATGATGTACGTAACCCAGGGGACGCTGAAGCATGTCCGGGATGATATGTTTGACCACATGGAGGGCCTGCCGATCCGCTATTTCGACACACATCCTCACGGGGATATCATGTCGAATTACACCAATGATACGGACACACTGCGGCAGATGATCAGCCAGAGCATCCCGCAGTTCATTAACAGCGGACTGACGGTTGTGACCGTACTGACCTGCATGCTGGTGCTGAGCGTGCCGCTGACATTTGTGTCCCTGGCTATGGTAGCTGTCATGGTGTTCTGCAGCGGGAAGCTGGCAGGATTAAGCGGACGGTTTTTCCTGGCTCAGCAGCGGGACCTCGCGGCAGTGAACGGAAATATCGAAGAGATTATGGAAGGGCAGAAAGTCGTAAAGGTTTTCTGTCACGAGGCAGAAGCGACAGCCCGGTTTAATGAACTGAATGACGCGCTTTTTGCCAGTGCGGACAGCGCGAACCGCTTTTCCAACATGATGGCGCCTGTGAATGCCCAGCTGGGAAATACCAGCTATGTGGTCTGCGCCATTGTGGGCGGAGCCATGGCACTGAGCGGCTTCTGGGGGTTTACGCTGGGGAAACTGGCAAGTTTCCTGACGTTCAACCGTAATTTTGCCATGCCGATCAACCAGATCAGCATGCAGATGAACGCCATCGTAATGGCCCTGGCAGGGGCAGAGCGGATTTTTGCCCTGTTGGACGAGGCGCCGGAAGTGGATGAGGGCTGCGTAACCCTGGTCCGTTCCCGCACGGAGAACGGGCAGATCGTGGAATGTAAGGAAAGAACCGGCCACTGGGCCTGGAAGCATCCCTATCCCAGCCGGGGCACGGTCGAGTATGTGCCCATGAAGGGGCGGGTGGTTTTCGAACACGTGGACTTCAGCTATGACGGAGAGAAAACCGTTCTCCACGACGTGAGCCTGTATGCGGAACCGGGGCAGAAGATTGCCTTTGTCGGTTCCACCGGCGCCGGGAAGACCACCATCACCAACCTGATCAACCGTTTTTACGATATTCAGAAGGGAACCATCACCTACGACGAACAGGATATCAAAAAGATCAAAAAGTATGATCTGCGCCGGTCTCTGGGGATTGTGCTGCAGGAGACCAACCTGTTTACCGGCACTGTCCGGGAAAATATCCGGTACGGGCGGCTGGACGCGACGGATGAGGACGTGGTGAAAGCGGCGAAGCTGGCCAACGCGGACAGCTTTATCCGGAGACTTCCCCAGGGCTATGACACGGTGCTGACCGGCAACGGGGCGAACCTGAGCCAGGGACAGCGGCAGCTTCTGGCAATTGCCAGAGCAGCGGTGGCGGACCCGCCGGTGCTGATCCTGGACGAGGCTACCAGTTCCATCGATACCCGTACAGAAAAGATTGTCCAGGACGGCATGGATCAGCTGATGAAGGGACGTACGACCTTCGTGATCGCGCACCGGCTTTCCACGGTCCAGAACAGCGACTGCATTATGGTACTGGAGCAGGGCCGGATTATCGAGCGCGGCAGCCACGAGCAGCTGATTGAAGAAAAAGGAAAGTATTACCAGCTGTATACGGGGAACTTTGCGGAATAAGAAGCTTCGCGGCGGAATAAAAAGCGCTGCTGCTGAAAAAAGAAGCTTTACGCTGAAACAGAAGCTTCGCAGCTTAAAAAGGAAGAACAGAGACCTCTCTGGGGCTTTTCCCGGGAGGCAAAAAGGATCAATCATGGGAGATACAAAACGGGGCCGGTTTATTGCCCTGGAAGGAATCGACGGAAGCGGAAAAAGCACGCAGCTGAAATATCTGGCAGAGAAATTTGCAAAAGAGGAGCTGCCTTTTTACGGAACGATGGAGCCGACATCCTCTCCGTTCGGGAAGCTGATGAGGCAGGTGCTCCGGGGGGAAGTAAAGACAGATCCCAGAGTAGCGGCGCCTCTGTTTGTGGCGGACCGTCTGGATCACCTGCTGGGGGAGACGGACGGGATTGTGAAAAAACTGGAAAATGGAATTCATGTGGTGACGGACCGCTATTATTTTTCCAGTTATGCTTACCAGGGGGCTGACCTGGGCCTCGACTGGGTGATTGAAGCGAATGCTCCCTGTGCAGGGATTCTCCGTCCGGATCTGACGCTTTTTATTGACATCGATCCGGACACGGCCATGGAAAGGATCCGCAGGAACCGGGATGTGGTTGAAATCTTTGAGAAGAAGGAGCGCCTGGTGCGGACCAGAGCGCTGTATCTGGAGGCTTTTGAACGGCTGAAGGATGTCGAACGGGTCGAAATAGTGGACGGGAACCGGCCCGTGGAAGAAATTGCAGAGGATCTCTGGCAGCGTATTTCGGCACTGCTGTAAACCGGACAACGGCAGGACAGGGGGACAGTCCCCCTGTCCTGGTGACTGACGGCAGGGAAACTGGGCCTGGGACAGCGGGACTGTCCCCTTGTCCTACAGACCCGGGAGGTGTCCGGCTGGAAACCGATGGAAGAAATCTGCAGCAGGAAACCTGTGGCTGGGAAAGGAAAAATACGTGGAAGAACAAAGAGTACCGCTGGTGCAGGCAGCCCTGCTGGGGCTGGGAACTGTAGGGGGCGGCGTATATAAGCTGATCGAAAGGCAGGCGGAGGAACTCCCGCATAAAACCGGAGCCAGAGTGGCTGTCCGGAAGATTCTGGTGCGTGACAGGAATAAGGAGCGTCCCGGAATTCCGCCGGAAAAGCTGACGGATGACTGGCAGGAGATTCTCTCCGACCCGGAAATCCGGATTGTTATAGAAGTGATGGGCGGAATCGAGCCGGCCCGTACCTATATCGAGCAAGCGCTCCGCGCCGGCAAGCAGGTGGTGACAGCCAATAAGGACCTGCTGGCGGAATACGGCGAGGAGCTGACAAACCTGGCCAACGGGCAGGGCTGCGACCTGATGTTTGAAGCCGCGGTGGCCGGGGGGATCCCTATTATCAGGCCTTTAAAGAACAGCCTGGTAGGAAACCACATTGAAGAAGTGATGGGCATCGTCAACGGAACCACCAATTTCATCCTGAGCCGCATGTCACAGGATGGAATGGACTACCAGGAGGCGCTGGAGCTGGCAGCGAAGCTAGGATACGCAGAAGCGGATCCCACGGCGGATGTAGAGGGGCTGGATGCCGGCCGGAAGATGGCCATCATGGCATCGCTGGCGTTTCACACCCGGGTGGTGGCTTCGGATGTCTATACGGAAGGTATTTCAAAGATATCGGCCAAAGACATCCGCTACGCGAAGGAATTCGGCTATGTTGTCAAGCTGCTGGGCATTGCCAGGGAAACAGAAGGCGGCATAGAGGTGAAGGTGCATCCGGCGCTGATCCCGGACAGCCATCCGCTGGCTGCCGTGGGCGACAGTTTTAACGCAGTGTTTGTGCGGGGCGATGCCGTGGGGGATACCATGTTTTACGGCCGCGGCGCCGGAGAATTTCCGACGGCCAGCGCGGTGCTGGGAGATGTGGTGGACGAAGTGCGGCATATCCTGGGCCACAGCACGGGACGATGCAACGGAAGTTTCTACAAGAATCTGCCGGTCAAGCCGGTGGGAGAAACCGACTGCCGATTTTTCCTGCGGATGCAGGTGGAGGATAAGCCCGGCGTCCTGGCCGGCATCTGCTCCGTGCTGGGCAATAACGGTGTTTCGATTGCTCAGGTCGTTCAGAAGAAAAAGCAGCGGACAGCCGGCGTTGCAGAGCTGGTGATCATCACAGACAGTGTGAAGGAAAGGTATTTCCGGGATGCGCTGACCATCTTTGGCGGTATGTCCCTGGTACGGAAAATTTCCAGTGTGATCAGAGTTTACGAGTGAAACTGTTCCGGGTGAAACCGGAAGGGAACAGGGGGTTCCATGAGCGAATCAAGAAATATAGCGGATTATTTCGGCGTTGATGTTTTTAATGATAAAGTCATGCAGGCGCGCCTTCCCAAAAAGATTTATGAAGACCTGAAGGCGACCATGCGGGAAGGCCATGAACTGAAACCCGCTACGGCGGAAGTGGTGGCCAACGCCATGAAGGACTGGGCCATTGAGAGGGGAGCCACCCATTTTACCCACTGGTTCCAGCCGCTGACAGGCGTGACGGCAGAAAAACACGATTCCTTTATTTCCGTTCCGACACCGGAAGGACGTGTAATCATGGAATTCTCCGGGAAGGAACTGGTAAAAGGGGAACCGGACGCATCCTCCTTCCCTTCCGGCGGTCTTCGGTCCACTTTTGAAGCCCGCGGCTATACGTCCTGGGACTGCACCTCCCCTGCATTTCTGAAGCGCAGTGCGGTGGGCGCCGTCCTCTGCATTCCGACGGCTTTCTGCTCGTACACGGGTGAAGCGCTGGATAAGAAAACGCCTCTGCTGCGGTCCATGCAGGCTTTGAATATTCAGGCTCTCCGTATTCTGCGTCTGCTCGGCAACACGACAGCACGCAAAGTGACTCCGTCCGTCGGCGCGGAGCAGGAATACTTCCTGATTTCCCGGGACAACTATCTGAGGCGTAAAGATCTGATCTATACGGGACGGACTCTGTTCGGAGGCATGCCCAGTAAAGGGCAGGAGATGGAAGATCATTATTTCGGCAGCATTCCGGAAGCCATCGGCGTGTTCATGCATGATCTGAATGAACAGCTCTGGGAACTGGGAATTCCCGCGAAAACACAGCATAACGAGGTGGCTCCGGCGCAGCATGAACTGGCCAGTATTTTCGCGGAATGCAATCTGGCGACAGACCAGAACCAGATCATCATGGAGACCATGAAGAAGGTGGCCTGCCGGCATAACCTGACCTGCCTCCTGCATGAGAAACCTTTTGAAGGAGTCAACGGTTCCGGAAAACATAACAACTGGTCTCTTTCCACAGACGAAGGCTTCAACCTCCTGAATCCCGGGAAGAATCCCCACGAAAATACACTTTTCCTGCTGACGCTTTCCTGCATTATTGCGGCGGTGGACCGGCACGCGGACCTGCTGCGGTTTTCGGCTGCGGATGTGGGCAATGACCACCGTCTTGGCAAGCAGGAAGCGCCGCCCGCGATCATCTCTGTTTTTCTGGGAGAACAGCTGGAGGATATCGTCAACCAGCTGATTTCCACAGGCGAAGCCAGATCCAGCAAAAAAGGCGATCTGCTTCATACCGGCGTAACGACCCTGCCGGATTTCATGAAGGACGCCACCGACAGGAACCGCACGTCCCCGTTTGCATTTACCGGAAACAAATTTGAATTCCGTATGGTCGGCTCCTCCGATTCTATTTCCAGCTGTAATGTGGTGCTGAATACCATTGCGGCAGAGGCTTTCTGTGAAGCGGCAGACCGGATGGAGGCTGCGGAGGATCCGGTTGCGGAAGCGAAACAGGTGACGATCGACAATCTGAAAGAACACCGGCGGGTGATTTTCAACGGAGACGGCTACGCAGAAGCCTGGAAAGAAGAGGCCGCCAGAAGAGGTCTTCCGAATCTTCCGACTACCGTGGACGCGATTCCCGCGCTGACGACCGAAAAATCCATCGCCCTGTTCGAGCGGTTCGGCGTGCTGAACCGTACGGAACTGCAGGCCAGAGAAGAAATTCATTACGAGATCTATGCCAAGACCATTAATATCGAAGCCCGCACGATGCTGAACATGGCAGGAAAGAAGTATATCCCTGCCGTTGTGGAATATGTGGGAAGGCTGGGGAATTCTCTGTCGGCAGTGCGCAATGCCCTGCCGGAGGCGGATGTGAGTGTGCAGACGGAACTGCTGCTGGAATGCTCGGCACTGCTGTCGGAAGCCCGCATGGCCATGGCGCATCTGGAAGTGGTAACCGGGGAAGCGTCTGCCCTGGCCGGGACGGATATGGCGGCCTGCGCGAAAGCTTTCCAGGAAAAAGTCGTACCGGCGATGGAAGAACTGAGAAGTCCGATCGACCATCTGGAATACCTGGTAGACAAGAATCTGTGGCCGTATCCCAGCTACGGGGATATGATGTTCCAGGTCGGATCGTAAAAGAATATGGAAGCAGACAGAGCCAGGGGGAGGCAGGGGGAGACATAGGGACTGTCCCCCTGTCTCCCCCTGCCT
>CACZQT010000287.1 GCA_902783295.1 uncultured Lachnospiraceae bacterium | reverse complement strand
TCGCCGATCAGGAATACGCAGTCGAAGTTTGCATAGGTCAGTTCGGAGATGCCCAGAGCCGCATACAGATTCGGGTTCTCAGCGCCCATCAGCAGGTTGTAGCCGTCTGCTGCCTGATCATATACATACTGGGTAGCGATGGAGCCGGTGCCGCCGGTCATGTTCTGGATAACAATGCTCTTGCCGAGCTTTTCCTGAGCCAGGGTGGCCAGAGGACGCATCAGGGAATCGGTGCCGCCGCCTTCGCCCCACTGAACAATACCGTTCACGTTATCCTTCGGATAATCCGCGGCCTTGGCGGGAGCTGCCATCATGGAAAGCGCCATAGCGCCTGCCAGCATCAGAGAAAGAGCCTTCTTCATCATGTTTTTCCTCCTGTTCTTTGGGGAGTGTTGTTTTTGTGTTGGCTTTATCTTAGCACAGGCAGACAGGGATGAAAGTGGAATCATTTTGGAATAGGGGGAATATTTTTCCCTGTTTCCCATCAGAAAAAGTTCGGCATCGGAACTATTCTACATTGACATTCTCCCTCTTCTTCGTATAATGAGGATTGTGGCTATGAGCAGCTGCCTGTATATGATTATGAAGACTATCAGCAGGGAATCGGAATATCAGCAGACTGCGGATTTGTGGAAATATTTGGGGAAATTTATGACGCTGTTTATACTTTCCTTATAAATTTGCGCTATACTGAAACTGCTGTAGAACCTGTTGAATTTGTTCAGAATTGCTGAAACAATCCTGAACCGGAAGTTTCAAGGCTGACACGGGCGCCATGCCGTGAAAGAGGAAGCTATGAGAGAAAAAGTTCGTATGTTTATGGCCGGCCGTTACGGCACGGATCAGCTGGGCCGCTTTACCATGGGAGTCGGTGCGGTTTCCCTGATTCTGTATATGTTCCTGCACTGGCAGATCCTGTACTTTATCACCATGTTCTGCCTGATCTGGTACTATTACCGGGCTCTCTCCAAAAACCACAGCCGCCGGTATGAGGAAAACCTGAAATTCCTGCAGCTGAAAAACAAGGTCGCAGGAAAGTTTCACTTTGCCAAAACCCAGTGGGACCAGAGGAAGGTTTACCGCTTCTATACCTGCCCCAGCTGTCATCAGAAAATCCGTGTCCCCCGGGGTCATGGGAAAATCTCCATCACCTGTCCGAAATGCAGGACCAGTTTTATCGGAAAAAGCTGAGGCAGCTCTCTGCCGCAGGTCCCCTTCTCCGGGGACGAAGCTGCGGCCTGTCTGCCTGACAGCATGGGGGGAGGCATCTTTCCGTGTTCGGAACCATAACCATTAACCGTCCGGAACTCAAGGTAAAGGATCTGGAAACTTACCAGGAATTTTACTGTGGATTGTGCAGGGCACTGGGAAAAGAAAACGGGCTTACCGCCCACCTGACACTGACCTATGACATGGCCTTCCTGGCCATGCTGCTCACGGATCTGTACGATGTGCCCACCGCGTTTCCAAAGGGCTGCTGCCCTGTCCGTCCCTGGAAGATCTGCCGGAAGGCAGAGAATTCCTGTGTCGCCTACGCAGCGGATATGAACGTACTGCTCTCCTACTATAACCTGGCCGACGACTGGAAAGACGACCGGAATGTAAAAGCCCTGGCACTGGCCAGAACGCTGCGTCCGGCCGTAAAGCGTATCCGCCGGGATTACCCCCGGCAGGCCCGGGCGGTCACACAATACATGCAGAAGCTCCGCCAGTGCGAAGCCGGAAGATCCACGGACCTGGACCTGGCCGCAGGCCTTACCGGAGAAATGCTGGGGGAGATTTTTGTATACAGAGAAGATGTCTGGGAAAGCCGGCTGAGGAATCTTGGCTTTTACCTTGGAAAATTTGTTTATCTGATAGATGCCTGGCAGGACCGGGAAGAGGATGCGGAAAGCGGCTCCTACAATCCATGGGCCGGCCAGACGAAGGAAGAGGCCCGTCAGATCCTCACTATGATGATGAGCGGCGCCTGCCGGAGCTTTGAGCAGCTGCCCCTTCTGGAGTACGCGGATATCCTGCGGAACATTCTCTATTCGGGTATCTGGTCAAGGTTTGAATCATCTACAAACAGAAAGAGAGGAAACGTTCCGTGACGGATCCCTACAAGGTGCTTGGTGTCAAATACGATGCCGATGACGACGAGATCAAAAAAGCATACAGAAACCTGAGCCGCCGTTATCACCCGGACGCCAACGTAGGGAAATCCCCGGCGGAACAGGCGGCCGCAGAAGAAAAATTTAAAGAAGTACAGCAGGCTTACGACCAGATCATGCGGGACCGTGAGATGGGTATTCACGGGTCCGCCTATGAAAACGGAACCTATAACGGCGGTACGGGAACCGGGGGGCCTTTCGGCGGGTTCTACGGGGATCCTTTCGGTGCCCAGGGTTACGGTTATGGCCGGACCGGCAGCCAGTCATACGGCCGCGGCGGGCAGTACGCTTCCGAGGATGACATGCGCATGCAGGCAGCTGCCAACTACCTGAACAACCAGGCTTTCCGGGAAGCCCTGAATGCTCTGGACACGGTACAGGACCGCGGCGCCCGGTGGTATTTCCTCTGCAGCCTGGCCCACAACGGCATGGGCAACAATGTAAATGCCCTGAATTACGCCAGGCAGGCAGCGTCCATGGATCCGCAGAACGTAGAGTACCAGCAGCTCATCCAGATGCTGGAAGGCGGCGGGGACTGGTATGAAGGTATGAGCCGCCGGTACGGCGGGCATTCCGTCAGCGGAAACAATCTCTGCTGCTACCTGTGCCTGGCCAACATGCTTTGCCAGGGATGCGGATTTCCGATTTTATGCTGTATTTAAAAGATTGGGATATGAGACAAGGGGACAGTCCCTCTGTCCTTTCGGACAGAGGGACTGTCCCCTTGTCTCATATCCCCTGATTCAGTTCACTCCTGTGCTTCCAAAGCCGCCCCGGGCTTCCCCGGTCTTCTCTCCGGTCTCTTCAAAAATAATCCTCGGCTGGTGCTTCAGAATACGGAACTGGGCGATCCGGTCATTTACATGGATTTCGGTATCCCGCCACGCGAGAGCCGGGAATCTCCAGATGTCCTCGCTGCTCTCTTTCCCGTAACTTTCATCAATGACCCCCAGGGAATTCGCCTGGAGAATACCGAAGCGCTGAAAGGTAGAACTGCGAGGCGCGATGAGAGCTTCATAGCCATCCGGAAGCCGGATGGAAACGCCCAGGCTGATCAGCGCGTAGTCCCCCTTTTTCAGAACCACATCTTCCGCCGCGCGCAGATCTATCCAGTCACCTTTTCCTTCTATATAGGTCAGTTTTTCCAGTGCCGGGTTATGATAATGGATTTTCAGTACTGTCGGTTCCATATCTGCGCCTTCCTGGCTGTAGTTCCGCGCCTCTGCCGGTATTTCGCACCGGCTCTCTCTGAACAGGTCCGGACTCCTGTCTTTCCGGCTCAATGTCCTCTGAATTTCCAGCGGTCGTTTTTCTCCGCTTTTTCTTTCTCTTTTTCTGCCTTTTTCCGCAGCTTCTCTGCCTTCTTTTCGGCTTTTTCTTCTTCCTTTTCAGCCTTCAGTTCCTCTATTTCCTCTTCTCTGTCCTGATGCCAGGTGGAAATCACCCACACAAGCACCACAAAGAGGATAATCAGAAGGAGAAACAGACCGCCGATGATCAGCAGATCCAGCAGCCGCCAGCCCAGCACATCCTCATACAGGATGCCTTCCGGTTCCGAATACGGCTCCAGTGTCGGTGCTTCTGGTCCGGCATCCGGTTCCGCTGGCTTCTGCGTTTCCTCCACATACGGAATTTCCACGATCTCCCGCTGCAGCACCGAATCGCCCATCTTCCACAGACGGGTACCGGTAATCGTGCCGTGATCCGTTACCTCGCCTACAGAAAACTCAGTCTTCATCAATGTCCGAAGAACAGGGAAGGGGAAAGAATTCGGAAATACAATACTGGTTCCGGGGACCAGGGTGTCCGCCAGGGTAAAGGGTTCTGCCGCCTGAGCCAGCAGCTCTCTGGCCAGATCGGCTGTGCTGCGGGTTGTAAAATTATTCCAGGCATAGTCCAGCAGCAGGCGGGTATCGTTGAAACGGTCCGAACCGCCCTGCATCAGAACGCAGACCACATCCATATCTCCGTGGGAAGCATAGGTTACCAGCGTGTTGCCTGCCAGAGAGGTATAACCGGTCTTGCCGCAGACCACATCCTTGTCGTAATAATCGCTGGAAGAACGAAGCATGAGATGGTGATTGCCGAAAACCGGGAAATCTTCTTCCATGCGCACTGCACGTCCCCGGATCCCGCTGACAGAAGGCAGCCCGGCATAATAACAGAACTGCTCGTTCTGGACGCAGCCCCAGAGAATCATGGCCATATCCCGTGCCGTCGTTACGTGTTCCGGGTCATTCAGGCCGTGGGGATTTTTAAAATTCGTGTTCTCTGCACCAAGCTCTTTCGCCCGCTGATTCATCAGGTCCGCGAAAGCTTCCAGAGAGCCGGAAATATGTTCTGCCAGGGCGTAGGCGATTTCGTTCACCGACTCTACCATCAGAAAGCGCAGGCACTCATCCACTGTCAGCACTTCCCCTTCCTGGAAGTCATAGTGGTGCCCCCCTTCTTCGATATCATAAATAGCATCATGGGAAAGGGTGATGCGCTCGTCCAGCTGGCAGTTTTCCAGGGCCAGCAGGCAGGTCATGATCTTGGTGGTACTTGCCGGAAAGCTTTGCTCTCTGCTGTTTTTGTCCACCAGCACGGCGCCGGAATTCAGTTCGATCATATAGACGCTGGCTGCCGTCAGATCCGGGGCCTCCGGCCAGCCGGACATGGACGTATAGTCAAAGACTTCCCGCCTGGGGCTGCCGGTGCCCGCCATCACAGGGCGGAATCCGGGCCACAGTAGCAGCGCCGCCATCCACAATATCAGAAGTCCTAATTTCCAATGTTTTCTTTTCATTTTCTCTGACAGGCACAGAAACTCTGTACCGTTATCCTTCTCTTCTATTTTCAAAGGAACTCAGGAAATCCCCCGCTCCTCTGTAAGTCTGTTCACACCGGCTCCTGCAGGATACGGATGCGGTTGTTCTCCATTTCCAGACTGGTGGAATAGATCATTTCCATCAGCCGGATCAGGTCGTCCGTATCCCTGACTCCTGCCGTTTCATAGCCGGAATGCATGGCCAGCTGCGCCAGGCCGATATCCGCCGAAAGCAGGGAAACATGACGGTTGCTGAGGTTTCCCAGTGTAGATCCGCCTGCCATATCGGAACGATTGGCATAAACCTGGCACTCAATGCCTGCTTTCCGGCAATACGTCCGGACGACGCCTTCGGACAGGCTGTTGGTAGTGTATTTCTGGTTTCCGTTATATTTCAGTACGATTCCCCGGTTCATATACACCCGGTTCTGTGCATCCGAAAGTTCCGGATGATTCGGGTGCACAGCGTGCGCATTGTCCGCGGAGATCAGGATCGAATTGGCCAGCTGCTGCGCGAAGTCTTCTTCATGGCTTCCGAAGGCTGATGCCATCCTCCGCAGTACGGTCTCCAGAAAATCCGAGTCCGCTCCCTGCCGGGAAAGAGAACCTACTTCTTCATTATCAAAAAGCGCCAGTACAGCCGCCGAGCCGGAAGGTTTCGCATTCAGGAAACCCATCAGAAGGCCAAAAGCACACTGCAGGTCATCCAGGCGGGGCGCCGAAACAAACTCTCCGTCTGCACCCCAGATCATACCGGGAGTTCTGTTATACAGGAAAAGGTCCGCGCCGAGAATCTGTTCCTCCCGGACACCGGCTGACTCCGCCAGAATCCGTTTCAGGCTTCCTTCGCCTTTTTCGCTGGCCATCAGCGGAAGCATGTCGGTCTGTGCGTTCAGTTCCTTACCTTTATTGACCTCGCGGTTCATATGAATGGCTACATGAGGAATCAGCAGCAGATCCCGGTCTACGTTAACCGTTTTTCCTTCGACTCCCCACGGCGTTTCCACCGCCAGCCTTCCCGCCAGAGAAAGCGGGCGATCCATCCAGGAATCATAAATCGCGCCGCCGTAAGGCTCTGTGTTCAGCCGGATATAATGTCCGTCTGCCGGCTGTTCGGCAAGCGGTTTCACCCGGAAAGAAGGAGAATCCGTATGAGCCGCCCCGATCTGGAAACCGAAGAAACCCTCTGCCGGGATATGGAAAGCAATCAGGGATGACTGGTTCCTTGTAACCATATACTTCCCGCCGGGCTGAAGCCCCGACCATTCCCCGGATTCATCCAAAAGCTCGTATCCGCTGCCCGCCAGCATCTCCGCAGCCGTTTCTACCGCCTGAAAACAGGTCGGACTCTTCCGAAGAAACGACAGCAGCTTCTCTCCCGTGTTTTTCATCCGTTGTCTTCCCTTCTTATTTCGGCAGTCTTCGTACGACTTCGGCCAGAGGCAGTCCCACTACTGTATAATAATCTCCATCGATCCGGCGGATCAGCAGAGAGCCTTTTCCCTGGATCCCATACGCACCGGCTTTATCCATCGGTTCCCCGGTC
>CACZQT010000286.1 GCA_902783295.1 uncultured Lachnospiraceae bacterium | reverse complement strand
TTTTTTGCCGAATAATTATATGCCAGCAGAGGCACCATGCCCATGCAGATTCCCACACCGATATTCAGCGGAAGCCGTTCCGCCTTCAGAACGATCCCGATCGCTGCCAGTTCAATATCCCCATGTCCGGCTGACAGCCGGTTAATTACGATATTGCAGAGGTCAAACAGGAATACAGCAACCGCCGCCGGAATTCCCACCCCGAAAACAGCGGCCAGGGACTGACGGGAAGGATATTTCCCTTTCAGACGGATTCGCAGAATAGTATCCTTTCCGGCTTTTCTGTATGTAATTATAAAATACAGGAAGGCAGCCATATTACTGAGCATGGTAGCTATCGCCGCCCCCATGACCTGCCGGCCGTCCGGCAGAATAACAAACATAAAGAGCGGATCCAGAGCAATATTCAGCAGCCCGCCCATGCTGAGACCGAAAGAGGCTTTCGAGGACAGCCCGATACTCCGCAGCATGGACGACATAGTGTTTGACAGGATAGCCGGAACCCCGCCCAGCACAATCACAAAGAACATATACTGCCTTGCGTATCCGAGCACATTATCACTGGCTCCCATGAACCGCAGAAGAGGTGTCATTCCCGCAAAGCATAAAAGAGAATAGAGAACTGCCGCACCTAAAGCCATCCAGAGGCAGGCGGCTGATACTCTGGAAGCCTCTTCTTCCCGTCCGCTTCCGATCAGACGGGCAATCAGCGTCCCGCCTCCGCTCCCGAATACATTCGTAATGACGATTGTCAGTAAAAAAGCGGGAAGCACCAGAGAGCAGGCGGCTACCATATAGGGATTGTTCGTCCGGCCGATAAACCAGGTATCCGCCAGATTATATACCAGAATAATGAGCTGGCTGACAATGCTCGGAAGCGCCATCACCGCCAGCGCATGCGGTACACTGTACTTTTCAAAGAGAAGCCGTTTATCTTCCATCTGTACTTCCTTCCGCCTGACGCTTCACCTTTCCAAAGTTCATAAAGACAGAAGCTGTTTTATAAAATCCAGTGATTGTTCCGCCGAGTTTTCCGGCGGCGACGGCGGTATTTCGAATGTCAGCACACCTTGAAAGCCGGATTCCCGGACAGCCTCTGCAATCCTGCGGAAATCCATCTTCGACAGAACAGGAGACAGACGGTTCTCGCCGGAAATATCAATGGAGTAAATATCTTTTCCGTAGATTCGGATTACTTCAGCTGCATCCAGTCCTTCATTGAAGAGATGCATGGTATCCAGGTACATATGAAAAACCGGAGAATGAAATGACTGCACATATTCCCAGGTCTCTTTCGGATCACAGAAAGCGTCCGCTTCCAGATGATCATCCGCTTCCAGGATAACAGGAACCCCCAGCGGTTCGCAGTAATCCAGGATTTCCTGCACACTCCGGTCAAACTGGCGGTGATATTCCTCCGGAGATAAGGCATCCCTGTACAGGCCCCGCACAGCTCCGATCACGACCGCAGGTTTTCCGATCTTGCAGGAAAAATCCGCAAGTTCTTTGAGCCTTTGCACACAGGCTGCCCGGTTTTCCTCATCGGAAGATCCCATGCTCAGCCCGTCCACGGTGTATACCCTGCCGGTTGCCATTGCAGATATAGACAACCCGTACTGCTCCATCAGCCTGCGGCACTCTAAGACGTCATAATCTGAAACATCTCTGATGGTCAGCTGGACGCAGTCATAGCCGGCTTCCTTCGCCTGGCGGAATGTCCGGCTGCAAGATCCCTGCAGAACTGCTGTCGCGCAGGGAAAACTTCCGTCTGCAATAATTGCGCTCGTCCGAATCATTTTTCATTCCTCCGCCTAAAATCTCAGGGACAGGCAGCTCAGGCCTCCGTCCAGTTTTCTGAATTCAGAAGTATCTACGGTAAGCGTCCTGTAGCCGCAGCTTCTGACTGCATCCAGCACAGCCGGATATCCTTCCGGAATAATAACCGTATCATTCACCCATATGCAGTTTGCGGCATAAGCCTCTTCTTCCGGAATGACAATTCTGTGGTATGAAATAAATTCCTGCTTATCCACAAATTCCCCGGCAGTCAGAAGAATGTCATTTTCCAGGTAATTCACGCCCGTTTTCAGATGCAGCACCTTTTCCAGTTCCACCTCTGTACAGGTCATCCCGTATTTCTCAAGGATCTCCTGAAACTGGCGGATTCCTTCTGCATTCGTCCTGGCGGACTTTCCGACAAAAAAATGATCCCCTGCCATCATCACATCCCCGCCTTCAAGTGTCCCGGGAGGCAGGATTCGTTCGATTTTATCTTCCGGATAGAACTGCCGGACAGCTTCCAGAATTCCTTCCTTCTCACCGTTCCTGGACAGGGCTCCTGGGTTCGTTATGATGGCACACCGGCGGGTCAGTACCGCCGGATCCTCCACGAAGCATGAATCCGGATATCTTTCATCCGCAGGAAGTACCATAACGTCTACACCGCATTCGCGGAGTGCCTGAATATAGGCATCATGCTGCCTGCAGGCCAGTTCATAATCCGGTTTTCCCGGATACAGCCCTGAAGATATTCCCTCCGCCAGGGCCCTGCAGGGTTTTCTTACAATCGCATGTGAAAATTTTTGCACCGGATGATCCTCCTTTTCATCTGAAGTTGTGCTCCTGCAGCCGGTGAACCACTCCTGCGTATTCATGCATTGCGGAACAGACATTCAGAAATCTCGTGCAGTTCCAGAGCTCATCTTCGTAATTCCGCCCTGATATCCGGCATTCCGGACGTTTTTACCGTCTCAAGAATAATAGTTCCACGGCCATCTTCCAGATGATACTCTTCCTTAACCCGCTTCCCCGCAGAAGCCTGCCCGACCATTTTCAGAAAATCAGCCAGGATACCGGGAACAATCGTCTGATAAACTCTATGGCCTTCCGTTTTCCCGTAAATCCGTCCCAGTTCCTCCTCCAGATCGGTTATCCTTAATGTACGCATATTCTGACTCCTGAATTCAAGTTCCCGGGAAACAGCGATCCCGCCATTGTTTTTTATATTTAATCTGCCACATTCAGATCCTCAAGCATATACTCTCCGCCAAGCAGATATGGCCTGTTTTCTTTCACCGCCCACCAGCGCAGCGCTCCGCCGCTGCCAAAATAGCCTTCACTCACCTGGAAACACAGTTGTCCGTCCTGCTCTGTAAGAAAACAGTCGAAGGGATAACATCCACCGGCCCTTTCGCATTGTATCACGGAATCTCCGCTCACAAACCACAGTTCCGCCATGTTGTCAAAATTCTCGTCATCATAGCGGCCCAGAAGGGCAAAGGCTTCCTCCTGACCATCCCCGTCGTAATCAGCCGGGCAAAAAATCAGCAGATCTCCATCGCCTTCATAAATATCCAGCAGGCGCTCTTCCGGTGTCTTTTCACCTGCTGAAGCCTGGTCTGCGGCCCTCTGATCCCCTGATGCAGATACAAACTCTGTCGGCTGTTCTGTCTCTTCACCGGTTACAATGGTCAGCCCACTGTCCCTGACCCACATGGCAGGCCTCACTCCATAGAAGCTGTAGGTGGAAGCCTCTCCGTTTTCATCGATTCGACCGTCCGGACGCACATAGACAAAATGCCCGTCCCCGTCATCTGTACGGGTCCACCAGTAGGCGCAGTCACCGTCGCGTACATCCAGCCAGCCCCGAATCATAGCCGATGTCGTGGCATGGGCAATCCGCTCTTCTTCTGAAGGCAGATAACGCTCCACTTCCTCCAGGCTCAGCAGGAATACACCATCCTCTGTATCTTCCCGGTCATTTTTGATCGTCGTTTTGACAATGGCACTCCGCTCCTCCAGGTTGAAGGCCTGATCGCAAAAATCCACCAGATGCCAGGTACGCATCGTACAGTCATCCCATCGGGCAGGAGTCTCATCCCACTCCCGCCCATTGTCCATGACCATAGCGAACAATACCTTCTCGCTCAGCAAAAGAGCCATATCCTCTTTCTGATCCAGCACCAGCCAGTGCAGAGGCTTCCGTTCTGTCCCCTCCATACCATCATAAGGCGCAAATTCTCCGAATTCCACCAGCTGTCCCGGCTGAATTCCAGCCGGATCCTTTCCTTTATCCATTTTTTCGGATTCAGCCTGTGCACCCGGAAGGCTGTCGTCATACAAAGCGGCGTCATTCAGGTTTTCCGGCAGCGCACCGATCAGTCTCTTCCACTTCACATACTTTCGGAATTCCAGATCCGGATTATCAAAACGCACACTTCCGAACTCGGAGTACTCATTATGAAACACCGTTTGTTTCTGATGGCCGTTGAAAACAGTCAGATGTTCTGCTGCGGGAGAAAGACGCCCGTTTCCAAAATTCTGCAGATCACCGGACACATTCAGTGTGCCTGCAGACAGCACAGGTTCATCGTGATTGATCATGGAATTCCAGATCATCCTTCCCCGGACAGTTACTGTATCCCATCCATGGGTCATGTACAGGGTACCCATACTAGTTGTATACCGCTCCCGTCCCGGTGTCAGATCCGAGTCAGCACCTGTCATCAAATAATCACCGGCGCAGATGATACTGCCTTCGCCAAGCCTCACCTCTCCCCCACGGTGGTAAATATTACCGTATACGGTAAGCACGTTTCCGTTAAGATCCAGCCTGCCTTTATTGATATACAGATCCCCCTGCACCACTGTACGGAAACAGTTCAGATCCAGATGTCCCGATTCCAGCGTGAGATCCCCGGGAAAGATATACTGCCCCTGGAAGGTTACATCCCATGAGACAATGGCATTTTCACCGTCAAACTGCATTGTCCGCAGCTCTGCCGGTGCATTCTCTGAGTTGATAATATCACCCTCCACCCGTGTGAAGTCCAGCATCTCATAGCCAAGCTCCGGCCGCAGCAGAAGTTCCTCCGTATAACTGTTGTACACAATGCGCTCATAATCCGACATATAATTCCCGAGGTTATCCTTGAGCCGAAGCACAAAGGCACGGTCTTCATCGTAGGTCTCATATCCGCTCTTATCTCCGACCAGGTCCCGCAGCGGCTTCTGCAGGCGCTCGATGAACCCCCGCACATCATTGAAAGCGCCTTCGTTCCAGGACGCATCCAGATAAGCAGCAACTGTGTCCGCGCCTTCCTGATAGGCGTTCAGCATCATACAAAAAGCATAGAGAAACTTTCTTGCATTTTCCGGCGTGGGATCCGCCTGGAAGGCTGCCTCCCGGTCATACACTTCCTGGCGGAAGACCTTCTCCAGATTCATCATTGCTTCCAGCTGGTAAAACTGTACAATCACCTCACTGGTATTGAAAAGGATATCTGCCTCCATTTTTCCGAAGCCCTGTCCCACTTTTATGGCTACGCCGTATTTCCCCAGTGTTAAAAGAAACTTTTTCCAGAGCAGGTCCGAGAGTTCCTGCTCCAGGACAGAGAAAGCAGTATTTGCAGTGAAGATAGCATCGATCTGGTTTTCGGTCAGTTCGCCGGAAAAGGCAGCCGCAAAATCATCTAGGGCAACCGTCATGGAAGGATTGTTCCTGTAATCTGTCATTCCTTTCATATCGTTCAGCAGCCATTTCATCTCCGTCTGCTGCCGGACAAGCATATTGATCTTTTCCAGCCTGATCAGAAGATCTGAAAATGTCTTACAATAGCTGAAGTATTTCGTGACGTCGGAAACCTTCTCCATGGCGAGCTTGTAATCCGGCAAATCCCCCAGAATTTTAATATACTGGTTTACAGTATCCGTGTCCGTATATATATCCAGATTATAGATCACGGATTGCTCTATGGGGGTCTCTGCCAGATCTAAAATGTTTTTGACCGTGCCGGCGCTCTGCGCCTCTGCAATATCGTCAGCATTTTCAAAGATTCCATGATAGGCCTTCAACCACACCGGAGTGCAGTCCTCGGACATGGTGCTGTACAGAATATTCAATAGCTTTGTCTCGTAATAGCCTATTTCTTTATCGTTGGCATTCAGTGCATTTTTCAGAGAAAAATTAGCTGTTTTCCATGCCAGCAGTTCGCTCTGCCAGATCAGACTGTTCACATTATCAAAAAGCTCATCGGTAATTCCGCCGTACTCTATGATGCTTCGATAATCTCTCTGGTTTCGCAGATACCAGGCTGCATATACATCATAGCCGGCAGTGATCGCCGCGTCCCGGCTCAGTTCTTCCGCCCGGACCGGAGGCGCGGAAACAACCGCAGACATGAACAGGAGAATGCACATTGCATATAACAGCCATTTCCGCATCAGTCCCCCGAAGAGAACGTCTGTGCATCTTCCTCTGTGAATGTCCCCTATGATTCTTCCCTCTGCCGCTAAACATTCTTTCCTCAACTTCTTTCCTCCTGAGTATTATTCTGCAGCCTTTTTCTTCAGAGTAAAATCATACCACAATCAAACCATGAAAGAAAGCTTCATTCTGTGCAAATCAGTCACAGAAGGTGCGACATTATTCTTACATGACCGTGCGCTCTGCGATAAAAAAGGCCCTCCGTGTTTACGGAGGGCTGCTCTGACCAGTTTACTTTTTCAGCAATGCGGTCAAAGCCTGAAGGTTCTCATCACTCATTCCGGCTTTTGAAAGAAGGCTGCCGGCTGCTGCTGCATAATTCTCCGGCGTCACGCCGGCCAGGTCATAGGTACCGTCTCCCTTTGCTTCCAGGGAAGAATCAAAAGTCAGAAGATAGTTAACCATATCGTTGAATTTCAGTTCCACAATATAGTCATACGCTGTTTTGTCCGACGCTTCTGTGAGGTTATAATAGTTATCGTAGGTCACCATATAGTCATTCAGCATTTCCTCATAGGAAGCACCGCAGAGCCCCTCCAGGACTAAGCCTACAAAACCTGTTCTGTCTTTTCCTTCTGTACAGTGGAACAGAATCTTTGTCGCATTGTGAGTCAGTGCACTGTTAAGTCCGTTGACAAGCGCCGACTGAAAGGCTGCACCTTCATAAGCCGCGGACATGGCCATCAGGCAGACCTGATCATTATCAAGAAGCATCTGAGAATAGTCCAGCTCCGACCATACATCAGTCTCTTTATACGTATCAATCTTCGTCTGGGAATCAGCCAGATTCAAAACATAATCGATCCCATTCGCCTTCGCCAGTGCATTAACATAGGGAGCTCTGTTATTGATATTGTCAAATGGAGAAGCCGATCTGAACAGAACGTTTTCTTTCATGGCATCAGAACGTACAGCCCGGAAGTTAGCGAAAACTTCTTCCCTCGAAATACCGTTTTTCGCTTCGTAGTCTTCAAAATCCTTGCTGTACATCAGGCCGCCTGCAAGCTTCTGTTCGTATTCGTAACCGCTCTGCTCAACCAGCGTGATGGTGCATTTCATGTCAGTTGTAAGATGCAGCAGATTCCACATTTCCCTGTTGTTGAAACAGAAACGAAGATAGGGATAATCGGTTCTGGTGTACTGATAATCGTCTCCTCTGTTTTCTTTTATGGCATAGCCATAAGCGCAGAGCAGCGGATCTCCTGTTTTTGTATAATAGCCGTTATAGAAAGGAACTGATTTGAACTCATAACGGTACAGATTATTTTCAAGGACAACATCACAGGCGTCACCAAGTTCAAACCCCAGTTCGATAAAATCCTTGATTGAAATGT
>CACZQT010000285.1 GCA_902783295.1 uncultured Lachnospiraceae bacterium | reverse complement strand
TCCAAAGAACTGGGAACCAGGCACCGGGCTGCCATCGGCGTCAGTGAAGTTACGGACAGCGTGACCATTGTCGTATCGGAAGAAACCGGAAAGGTATCTGTGGCACAGAACGGGAACCTGACGCAGAACTATGAACCCGAAGAACTCCGGGAATTTCTGGATACCCTTCTGGAGAGACAGGAACCCCGGCAGACCGGACTGAAATTCTGGAAAGGATTGCGGAAGAATGCGAAGACGGATTCTGAATAACTGGTGGCTGAAGCTCCTGTCCGTTCTGGGAGCCATTGTAGCCTGGATCGCAATCGTCAACTATGACAATCCCAATACAACAAGGGTTATTACCGGCATTCCGATCGACGTAGTAGGGGCGGAGACGTTAACGGAAAACAATCAGATTTACCAGGTAGTGGGTACGCAGACAGCGAGTGTGCGTGTGCGCTGTCCCAGAAGACTGGCCCAGAGCCTGAAGGTGGCGGATTTCCGTGCCACAGCTGATTTTTCCCGCCTGTATACGCCGACCAGCCGGATTCCGGTAGTTGTTACCAGCGTCAACAGCCGTGTGCTGGACAGTTATCTGACCCAGATCACACAGAGTCTGGAAGTAACGATTGAATCCATAGGCTCCCGGAAGATGGATGTGAATGTAGTAACGACCGGGGAGCCTACGGAAGGATACCAGGTAGGTATCGTAAGGCCATCCCCCTCTGTTGTAACCGTGCAGGCTCCGGAATCCATTCTGGACCAGATCGGCAGTGTGGGCGTGGCTGTAAGCGTGGACACTCTTTCCCAGGACGCGACGCAGCATGCGAAACTGATATACTATAACGCCGGCGGCAATATTATGGATACCACCGGAATGGACAACCTGAAAGCCAGCTCCACCGATATCATCGTGGCGGTACAGATCCTCAACGTGAAAAACGTAGGGATATCCGCCAGCGTGACCGGCGTGGAAGATACTGCCAAGGGATACCGTTATACGGGAATGGAGATCACTCCCGAAACGGTAAAGATCTCCGGCCGGAAAAATGTACTGGATGAGATCACTTCCCTTGCGCTTTCTGTCGGAGAACTGGACGTGACAGGGGCCAGCGAAAGCCTGGTCAAAACTTATCAGCTCAGCGACCTGCAGCTTCCGGAAAACGTTAAGCTGGTTGATTCCCAGGAGCAGGAAATCAGTGTACAGCTGAAAGTGGAAAAACTGGAAACGAAAACTTTTGAACTGGATCTGTCCCGTGTGACGCTGGAGAACCTGGACGAAGAGCTTGTGATCCTTAACGAGGACGCGAAGCTCTCTGTAACGGTGGAAGGTCTTTCTTCTGATCTGAATGCACTGGAAGCCAGTGAGATTACGGCTAAAGCAGACCTGTCGGGCCTGACGGCCGGTACGCACAATATCACGGCGGAAGCAGAAGTTCCCGAGGAGTTCAGTGTGGTAGGAACCGCCGCTCTGCGCCTGCAGCTGGTGGATAAAACGACGGCTGCGGAAGAAGGCATCGCTCCGGCAGAACAGGGCGGGGCAGCTACTGAACCGCTGGAAAATCTGAGAGCCCACGCCCTCCAGCCGGAAGAGGAAAAAGAAGGCGAAGTGGACCTGGAAGGGGAAACAGAGTCTGAAGCAAAAGCAGAACCGGACGGGGAAGTGCACGCGGTGGAATCCGGAGAAGCTTCCCGGGCAGACGACGAAACGGAGCAGCCATCCGCAAAATCCGCGGATTCCGGCGAAAACCCGCACTAAAGCAGAAGTATTTGCATATTTGGATAAACAGACAGTCGGGACAAGGGGACAGTCCCTCTGTCCCATTCCCGGGACAGAGGGACTGTCCCCTTGTCCCCCGTTTCGCATTAATTTGGAGATGAAAATATGTATCAATGGATTGCCCCCTGCCATTTCGGGCTGGAAGCAGTATGTAAAAAAGAAATCACGGATCTGGGCTATGAGATTGTCCGCGTAGAAGACGGCAAGGTCGTTTTTTCCGGCGGTGCCGATGCCGCCTGCCGCGCCAATCTGTTCCTGCGGACAGCGGAACGGGTGCTGCTGCTCGTGGGAGAATTCACGGCCACGACTTTTGACGAACTGTTCGAGAAGACCAAAGCCATCCACTGGGAGGATTTTATCCCGTCGGACGGAAGGTTCTGGGTGGCGAAAGCCAACTCCATCAAAAGCCAGCTTTTCAGCCCCTCGGATATCCAGTCCATCATGAAAAAAGCCATGGTGGAACGGATGAAAAAGGCGTACCATCTGACATGGTTCCCGGAGACCGGAGCCGCTTATCCTCTGCGGGTATCCCTGTACAAGGACCGGGTGACCATCGGCCTGGATACTTCGGGGGAATCCCTGCATAAACGCGGATACCGTAAGATGACGGCAAAGGCTCCGATTACGGAAACCCTGGCGGCAGCCCTGCTGATGCTGACCCCCTGGAATAAAGACCGTATCCTGGTAGATCCTTTCTGCGGCAGCGGCACCTTCCCCATCGAAGCGGCCATGATGGCAGCCAATATGGCGCCGGGGGCAAAACGCAGCTTCCTGGCGGAGCACTGGCCCGGTCTGGTTCCTGCCGCGGCCTGGTCCTCGGCCCGGGAAGAAGCTGCCTCGCTCGTAAATACGGAAATTGAGACCGATATCCAGGGCTACGATATGGACGCAGAGGTTATCCGGGCCGCCAGGCAGAACGCGAGGGACGCCGGCGTGGACAAGCTGATCCATTTCCAGCAGCGGCCGGTGAGCGCTTTAAGCCATCCGAAGAAATACGGCTTCCTGATTATGAATCCACCGTACGGAGAACGCCTGGAGGAAAAGGAAGCTCTGCCGGAACTCTACCAGACGATCGGTGAGCGCTTCCGCGCCCTGGATTCCTGGTCCTGCTATATGATCACCTCCTATGAGGATGCGGAAAAGTATTTCGGCCGCAAGGCGGACAAAAACCGCAAGATCTATAACGGAATGATGAAGACCTATTTCTACCAGTTCCTGGGTCCCAAACCCCCCAGACGCGAACCTCGGGAACCAAAGAACCTCACCTGAAAAAAGTCATACCCTGCGAACAGCCTCCCTCCTTGACGGAGAAGTTACAAAATAAAGAGGAAGAGCCATGTCCTGTAAAATTATATTTGCCACCGGCAATGAAGGAAAAATGAAAGAAGTGCGGGAAATCCTGGCCGATCTGGGACTGCCGGTTCTTTCGATGAAAGAAGCCGGCATCCACGTAGATGTGGACGAGAACGGAACTACCTTTATGGAAAACGCACGTATCAAAGCAGCGGCGGTGCATGCTGCCTGCGGTGAGATTGTACTGGCGGATGATTCCGGCCTGGTCGTGGACGCCATGGACGGAGCGCCCGGCGTTTATTCTGCCCGCTGGATGGGAGAGGACACCTCTTACGAGATCAAGAACCAGGCGATCATCGACCGGCTGGAAGGCCTGCAGGGGCACGAACGCTCCGCCAGATTCGTCTGCTCCATCGCTGCCGTATTTCCGGACGGAGCCAAAGCGGAAACGGAAGGCGCCGTGGAAGGAGAGATCGCATTTCATCCGGCGGGAGAAGGCGGCTTCGGTTATGATCCGATTTTTCTGCTTCCGGAACGCGGAGTGACGACGGCCGAGCTTACCGCTGAAGAGAAAAATGCCATCAGCCACCGAGGCCGCGCCTTGCGGAAGATGGAGCCGATCATCCGCACCTGGCTGGAGGAACACGCATAAACGTCTGACGGGGCAGAAGTGCAGTCGTACATTCAGAACCCGCTGTCCACACCGGATGGGAGAAACACAGATGAAACTGCTTTTAATCAGTGATACCCATGGAAAAACAGGACATCTTCGTCAGCTCCTCCCGCGTCTGAAGGATATCGGCATGATCCTGCATATGGGAGATGTGGAAGGCGATGAGGATATGATTCGCAGCATGGCAGCCTGCCCGGTAGAATTCGTGCGCGGCAACTGCGACATGTTCAGCCGGGAACCTTCCGAACAGCTCCTTCAGATAGAGGGACATAAGATTTATATGTGCCACGGACATCGTCACAG
>CACZQT010000284.1 GCA_902783295.1 uncultured Lachnospiraceae bacterium | reverse complement strand
TCATGGCGCTGACAGGCTGCTCCATGTGGCGGCATTTGATGCTGAGAGCATCCACCTGTTTCTGCACATAGGCCGTTTCCCGCTTTTTCAGGATCAGCCTGTTCTTTTGAATGTGCCGCAGACCGCCGATGGCGATATTATCCCGGATAGAAGCCTGCTGGCACAGGGATTCGGTATCTCTCTCCTTGGATACATAGCCGACGCCGAGGCGGGTGGCCTGCCGTGGATCGCTGTAAGCTTTCCCTTCGGTTTCCACCGTGCCGCTCACCGGCTGTGCACTTCCGAACAGCGCTTTGCCCAGGGTGTGCATTCCGCACTCGCTTAAGCCCCCGATGCCCAGTATTTCCCCGGCCCTCACCTGCAGGGAAATATCCTTCAGGCCGCTGCCGGTCAGGTGCTCTGCGCGCAGCAGGATCTTTTCCTGCCAGGAGGGTTCCTGATCCGCCCGGTAATAATCCCCCTTCATTTCCCGGCCGATCATGCTGGTCTTGATGGCGTCGTCATCGTAGTTCTCTCTGGCGAAATGGGTGATGATCCTGCCGTCCCTGAGCACTGTCAGCGTATCGCATACCTGTTTGATCTCATCCAGGTCGTGGGAAATGAAGATGACCGCCCTGCCTTCTTTTTTCAGGCTGTCCATCAGCCGGTACAGCAGCTCGCGGCCTTTCTGGGAAAGAGCCGTCGTGGTTTCGTCCACCACCAGGATTTCCGGCTTTTTCGCCATCACCCTGGCCACTTCCACCAGTTTTCTCTCCTGCAGGTCCAGCATGGCGGTAAGCGTGCCGGGCCGGATATGGTCGGCGTGGATTACGTCCAGCGCCTTGCGGGCTTCCTGCTCCATGGCCCTGCGGCTCACCAGCCCCAGGGAATTGCGGAAGCGGCCTGCTTCGCCCAGGAACAGATTTTCCGCCACCGAAATGCCGGGGATGGTGCCTGTTTCCTGCACGATCATCCCGATTCCGTGCTCCAGAGCGTCGATCATGGAAGCAGGCTGCCAGGACTGGCCGTGGAATTTTACCTCTCCTGCATCTGCCTTCTGGATCCCCGCCAGAATGGAGGTCAGTGTAGATTTTCCGCTGCCGTTTTCGCCGATCAGTCCGCGGATTTCTCCGGGATACACGTCAATATCCACCTGGCTCAGCGCGATGGTCGCACCAAAGCTTTTATTCATACCCCGTACAGTTAAAATCGGTTCCATGCAGTCACCTCATTTGTGAACGAATTCCTTTTGTCATCATTATAATGGCAAATATAAGAAAATATATGATCATTTTTAATCTATTTCATTGACATATTTTGATTTTGTATGTTCTTATCCGGAAAAAATGGAGAGTATCATTTCTGCTTTCAAAGCCAAAGCGCAAATTTAATTAGGAGTATTGACAGATTTCTCCTCTATGGATATGCTCTTTATCGATATAGTAATACAGCAATACCTTCCGAAGCGCAAAGCGCGGAGTAATCCACGGCATCATTTTTGGCCCCGACATTATGGAGTTCAGAAAAGGACGTATTTTCCATGAATGAACAGCAGGTACTCTCCCGTCTCCGGGAAATGAATGACAGCGAGATTTTTTACCGTAATTACCGCCTGGCCAAGGCTTCTCCGGCCGGTTTTGATGAATATCTGAATCAGATCGACAAAGAACGGGTCTACCGCGAAAACCTCCTGGTGCCCGAATGGAAGGACACGATCCCGCCGGAGTACCTGGAGGACTGGTATTTTTCCGCGGACCGGCGGGAAGGCATTCATGTCTTCAAGCACAACTGCTATACCCCCGCCATTCCACATCATCACAACTTTTTCGAGCTGTTCTTCGTGCTGGAAGGACGCTGCATTCACCAGGTAGGTGAAAATACCGCGGTTCTGCACGCCGGCGACCTGTGCCTGATCCAGCCCAAGGTGACCCATTCCCTGGATGTGAACGACGAAAGCATTATCATTGACGTGCTGATCCGCCGCGCCACTTTCCGCCAGTATTTCTACAGCATCCTGCAGGGCGACAATCTGCTCTCCAACTTTTTCATGAGCACCCTGTACAGTAAATCGGGTATCGACTACCTGCTGTTCCACACGCAGAACGATCCCGATCTGCACTATGCTTTTATTGACCTGTGCAGTGAATCTTTCGACCAGGAAGCCTATTACAACGTGCTGGTGAACGCCATCGTGACCCGGGTTTTCGTGCTCCTTCTGCGGCGGTACATGTCCTCCTGCGAACTGCCCGGGGACAAGCCGGCGGATTCTGAAATTGCCCTGGCGCTGGCCCGCTATCTTCATGCCAATGCCGCCGATGTAACACTGGCCAGGCTGGCCGAAGATTTTCACTACTCCGCTGAATACGCCTCCCGCCTCATCAAGCGCTCCACCGGGCAGACCTTTATCCAGCTGCTCACCAGCATACGAATGGAAAACGCAAAGCAGCTCCTGCGGGATACCACGCTGAGCATCACGGATATCGCCCTGCAGGTCGGTTATGAAAGCAGTGAACACTTTATCCGCACCTTCCGGAAGCATACCGGAAGCACGCCCAGCGAGTACAGACATCAATAAAGAGTGCGCCGGGAGACAACAAGAGACAAAAGACCGTCCTCTGTCTCTCTCCTGCCTTTCTAATTAAAAAGCCGGCTGCGTCATGCAGCCGGCTCCCCGGAATTTGTTTGTTTTCTTCCGCTTAATCCTCGGTTTCCATATGCCCGTCGCGGTACATGGAGAACTGGTCCATCGGGTATTTTTTCAGGTTCTCCAGAATGCTTCTCCCGTCTGCTTTCTGCAGCAGTTCATTTCTGGCCTTGGCTACAACGGATTCCACAGCCTGCTTGGAAGGACCGCCGATGCAGCCGCCGGGACACATCATTCCTTCGATGAAATCCTCTTTCAGCCTGCCCGCTTTGAGCATGGTCAGAGCCTTTTTGCACTCATCCCCGCCGGCGCAGGTAAGGAGGGTGATCCCGGAGGTATCCTCTCCCATTTCCTTCATGACTTCGAGAACCGCAGCCGCTACCCCGCCGCTGCCGGCAAAGCGTTTTCCGAACAGGGACGCTTCCTGATAATCCTCTTCCACCGGAACGATTTCCACATCCTTTGCATCCAGAAGAGTAAGCAGTTCCCCGAAAGTCAGCGCGTAATCCGCATTTTCCACAATGTTTTCATTCAGGGTTTCTCCCTTTTTGGCAATGCAGGGACCGACAAATACGGTCACACAGTCGGGATCCTGAGACTTCAGGTAGCGGGATACCGCGACCATGGGAGAAACGGTGGTGGATTTGTTCTGTTCATACTGTTCGGGGAAATGGTGGCGCAGCATGGAAATAAAAGCGGGGCAGCAGGAAGTGGTCATCTTCCGGCCTTCTTTTTTTGCTTCAATCCATTCTTTCGCTTCATAGGCTGCCGTCATATCGCCGCCCAGGCCGACTTCCACCATATCCGCAAAACCGGCCGCTTTCAATGCAGCCCGCACAGAAGCCATCCCGATTCCCTTGCCGAACTGGCCTTCTGTAGCCGGCGCGCACATGGCAATCACCCGTTTTCCGCTCTTGATCGCACGGATCACATCTACCGAAAATGTTTTGGAGTTGATGGCTCCAAAGGGGCAGCTGCGTACGCAGTGACCGCAGTGCACGCATTTCTCTTCATCGATGAGGCAGAAACCGTTTTCATCATACGTAATGGCTCCCACGGGACATGCCTTCTTACAGGGACGCTCCGCATGAATAATTGCTTCAAAGGCACAGGCCTTGGCGCACAGGCCGCAGGATTTGCATTTCAGCGGATCGATTTTCATTTTGGAATCGCCCGGAGCGATCGCGCCAAAGCGGCAGGCGCTGAGACACGGCCTGCCCAGGCAGAAGCGGCAGCTGTCCGTAACCGTATAGTCCTGAATCGAGCAGTCGTCACAGGCAGCCGGAATGACAGCTACAACGTTTTTCGTCTTTTTATTCGGATCCGGGCTCTTTCCCATGGCCATGCGGATCCTTCCTCTCACAATTTCGCGCTCCTTATAAACGCAGCAGCGGTACTGAGGCTTCGGTCCGGGACTGACGTCATAGACAATCTTTTCGCAGTTCTCCGTTGTCAGTTCATCGTTCCATGCCAGACGGCAGACCTCGCGCAGTATAAAATGGCGCAGATCCATTATTCCTTTATCATTTGTCTGCATAGCTCTTCTCCTTTCTCAGGTCGTATTTTCATAATACAGGATTTACAAATCCCGTTCAATACCTATTCTTTATAGACACACTGGATTTCTTCCCTTCCAATGTAGAATTAAAAAGGGACCTGCCGTTGTAAACACTGGTTTACCGTGACAGGTCCCTTTTGGATTTCACATTATTTCAGATAGCGCCACAGGGTGGAGCGTCCGATTTTCAGCTGTTTGGCGGCGGCGCTCTGATTGCCGGCATTGTCCGCCAGAACCAGTTTCACTACATCCAGGATAATTTCATTCAGTGGGCGGTTCAGATCCAGGGCATGGCTGCCGGCCGGCGCCCCTTCTGCCGGCCGTTCCTGTCCTGTCACGGCAATCTCCCCTTCCTTCTGCAGGAGACGGCGCACATCGTCACCGCGGATATAGGGAGTCCGGGTGACCAGGGCCAGCTCGTTCAGAATCCGCTTCAGCTGCGTGTAGTTATAAGGCCAGCTGTAGGACTGAAGAAGTTCCAGTGCTTCCGGTTCCAGGCCGATAATCTGCTGGGACATGGATAGACTCAGGGAATTCAGGTACAGGGCACACAGAGTCGGAAAGTCTTCCACCCGCTCCCGGGCGGGTTTCAGAGAATAAATGATACAGGAGACCAGGTTGGTCAGACGAGTGATTTCCGGCGGCACCGGCTGGCCGGGCTGGCAGTCGCAGGAAAAAAGCACCCGGTTTCTTTTGCACAGGCTGGTATCGATCATCGTGGAAAGGAGCTGCTGAAACCGCTCTTTCGAAAGCGCCGTCACATTCTTCAGGAAGATCGTATTGTCATTATCATTAAAAGGAGAATTGTAGTGGTTGATCAGGAAATTCCAGCTTCTCTCATTCAGCAGGTCGCAGGTTATGGTGATCAGCGGATGCCTGCTTAAGCGACTGCGGGAATAGATCATACGCGCTGCCTGCTCCTTGCCGGTGCCCGGCTCCCCGATCAGCACCACCGGGGAGGAAACCTCGTTCAGCCGGTCCGTGTCGATGTTGGTCACATTATAGATATTATTGAAGAACACATCCTGGATTTCCTTCTGAGAGGAATACTGAATTCCGTATTTTCCGGAAATGATCGGCACCGAATTGATATTCAGGTAGAAAGCCGCATAACGGCTGCCTGCAAAGGCAGAAGTCTTGCAGACACATGAATAAAGCATCTGGTCGATGTTCTTGAAGAATTTTGTCTCCCGCTTTCTGATGACAGAAGGAATTTCCGGCGTCAGCAGGGAAATCACCTGGGGCAGCTTTTCCGTTTCTATGGTGGTGAAAACGACTTCGCCATTTTCCTTCAGCACCAGGATCTTCTGGTCTGAGGCCTTCAGGATGTCCTGGTAGAAGCGGTCCTGCACGAGGGTTCTCCGGACGGTTCTGTGCAGGGAAACAGCCTGGTCAAAGGCGGCGGACACACTCTCCATGCCGGAGGTGATCAGCACTGCGTTCATGCCCAGATTTCTGGCCTCGGTATAGGTGACCATGTCGCAGAGCACCATGGAAATACCGTTCTCCCGCAGCCTGGGCAGGATGTCCGAAGCCTCCCCCTGGTTGTGGATCGTATGAATTTCCAGATCATAGTGCATCAGCTCGCAGAGGATGCGGGCATTGGCCGTGATGTTCGGGAAGCCGACAATGGCGAAGGGCTGCCGGTAGTTTTCGCAGAGTTTGATG
Organism: uncultured Lachnospiraceae bacterium; assembly: GCA_902783295.1. Classification (GTDB taxonomy): domain Bacteria; phylum Bacillota; class Clostridia; order Lachnospirales; family Lachnospiraceae; genus UBA3305. Next base: position 1,441 of record CACZQT010000284.1, on the reverse strand, counting down.
GCACGCAGTGTATCGTAGATGGAAATCTCCACTTCCACGACCGGGAGCGAGGACTCCCGTTCCAGCATCTGCGCAGTACCACCGCGGGAAACCAGGATATCATAATTGCTCTGGATGTTCTGCAGGGCGATGTTAACGCCCCGGTCCAGGTCGCCGACAAAGACATCCAGGTCGATGTCTTCTCTCATGGCGGCCAGCTGTTCCATCATGGACCGCATTCCCTCATAGGGAGCAATGCCCAGAATACGAACTTTGTCCGACTGAAAATCGGTCAGATGAATACCTTCCATTTGTTCACTCCTGACACACTTGTCTCGAAAGATTCGTCGTTATTTGACTCACAAAGGGTCTTTTGTATTTCACTATAAAACATATTAGCGGATTTCCCGCGAAAATTCAAGGATATATACGAAAAAGATGCGCCATATGTTTCAAATCGAAACCCCAATGACTTGCACAACACTGTTCACGCCCCTATGATGTGAACCAAAAGGGAGACAGACGAGTTTCCGGTCAGGAGGAAGAACAGATGTCAGTACATCAGGTAAAACAGCCTTCCTGTGTATATGCAGGCGAGGGCAGTATCGGGAAAATAAAAGATATTCTGGAAAAGGAAGGTGCCTCTTCGGTTCTTGTCTTTACGGATAAGGGAATTGTGGCAACGGGGCTGCTGCAGCTCCTGACCGCAGAACTGGAAACCGCCGGCGTACGCTTTACCGTGCTGGATGATCTGAAACCGGAACCAGCCTATACCGATGTGGAAGCCGTTCTGGAACAGGCAAAGGCAGCAGAGGCGGATTTCATCGTAGCCATGGGCGGCGGCAGTGTCATGGATGCGGCCAAGCTGGTCAGCGTACTCAAAGGCGCTCCCTATACCATAAGGGATCTGCTGCAGAATCCTGCGGCAGCCAGAAAGTATCTTGGCACCGCCATGATCCCCACCACCTGCGGAACAGGGGCGGAAGCCACCTGCAACGCCATCGTGGCCATTCCTGAAGAAGAAACCAAGAAGGGAATTGTCAGCGACAGCATGATTCCCGACTATGTCCTGCTGGATCCCCGGACCATTGCCCGGCTTCCGAAAGCCATCGTGGCAGCCACAGGCGTGGATGCCCTGGCGCATACAGTAGAGTGTTATACCTCGAAAAAAGCGACGCCTCTGAGCGATACCTATGCTATGGCCGGCGCGAAGCTGATCTTCGCAAATATCCGCCGGGCATATCTCAACCCGGAAGATACGGAAGCCAAGAGTGCCATGATGCTGGGCGCTTATTACGGCGGAGTGGCGATCACAGCCAGCGGAACCACGGCCGTGCACGCCCTGTCCTATCCTCTGGGCGGAAAGTACCATATCGCCCACGGTGTTTCGAACGCCATTCTTTTTGCCCATGTGATGGAATACAACATGGAGGCCTGCAGCAGACAGCTGGCAGACCTTTGC
>CACZQT010000283.1 GCA_902783295.1 uncultured Lachnospiraceae bacterium | reverse complement strand
TTCGCAGAATGGTTCGGTTCCGCGGAAGTACAGGCTGCCTGGGGCGAAGAATTCGACTCCTTCCCCTGCAACCAGGCCGCTGCTGCCGAGCTGTATCCGGACGGCATCCCTGCCATCTATGAACTGGCGAACTTCTCCCTGAACACCGTAGAAGGCACTGATATGACCTATGCGGAATATGTAGGCGCCCACACTGCGGAATGGACCAACATCATGACCAACCTGGGCTTCTACTGGGCAGATGCTTCCAACGCTCCTGCAGAACCCGACTGGGAGAACCTGGATTGGGCAACTCTGACCCAGGCTGCACAGTAAACGCACTGGTTTTTCTGAAGACATTCTCTGTATGAAAAACCGGAGCTTATAAGCACTGAACCACAAAGGGGCGGACCACAGCCGGTCTGCCCCTTTTTCAAAACAGAGCCAATCGGGACAAGGGGACAGTCCCTGTGTCCTGCAGGACGCAGGGACTGTCCCCTTGTCCCGGCCTGCCCTGTCTGCCAGATCACAAAGGAGAATTGTATGATCAAGCTTAAGGATATTGTTGTGAAGTTCGGGGATTTCACCGCTCTTCACAACATTAACGTTCATGTGAAGGAAGGAGAATTCTTCACCTTCCTGGGCCCTTCCGGCTGCGGGAAGACCACGACTCTGCGTACCATCACCGGTTTCATCGAGCCCGCAGGCGGCACAGTCGTCGTGAAGGACCGGGACATTACTCATGTCCCGATTGAAGAAAGAAATATCGGCATCGTTTTCCAGAGCTACGCACTTTTCCCGACCATGACGGTGTACGATAACATCGCCTTCGGTCTGAAGATCAAAAAGCTGAAAAAACCGGAAATCGACCGTAAGGTCCGGGATATTGCAAAGAAGGTTGACCTTTCGGATGAACAGCTGGCAAAGGCTGTATCGCAGCTCTCCGGCGGCCAGCAGCAGCGTGTCGCCATCGCCAGAGCGCTTGTAACCGACCCGGCCATCATCTGCATGGACGAGCCGCTTTCCAACCTGGATGCCAAGCTCCGGGTGCAGCTCCGCAACGAGCTGAAAAAGATGCAGAAGGACTTCGGCATCACCACCATCTACGTCACCCACGACCAGGAAGAAGCCCTGACTCTTTCCGACCGCATCGCCGTTTTCAATAAAGGCTACATCGAACAGATCGGCAATCCGAATGAAGTCTACAACCATTCCGCCACGGAATTCGTCTGCAACTTTATCGGAGACATCAACCGGCTTTCGGATGAAGTCGTTGCCCGCTGCATTAACAACGGAGCGAAGCTGGATCCTGAATATCATCACTATGTACGTCTGGAGCGCCTGCACGTGAACACGGAAGTCAGGCCCGGCCAGGTTGCCCTGGACGGTACCGTGGAAAGCGCAGAATACTACGGGCTCTACATCAAATACTATGTAAACCTCGGCTCTCAGGTTCTCAAAGTCATCGAGAAGAATGACGGCGTGCGGATCTATTCGGAAGGCCAGAAGGTGCAGGTTATCCTGGATCCCGCAGATATCATGTCCTACCCGCCCGGGAAGGAGGAAGGAGCGGTTTCATGAATACGAGCAGCGAAAAACAGTTCCGCCCGGAATGGGTCATCCGCGTGCTGGGCATAGGCTTTTTCGCCTATCTGTTCTTTGGCTTCATGCTCATGCCCTGCCTGAATACCCTGACCAGTATCTTCCGGGCTAAAAACGCCGCCGGTGAAACCGATCCCCTGGCCGTCATCCGTTTCTTCTTCGCGGGAAACATGGGCAAATATGTCTGGAATTCCCTGAAGCTGGCCATTCTTCTGGTCATCACAGTCAACGTCGTCGGTGTTTCCATTGTACTTCTGACCGATTACTTTGACATCAAAGGCGCGAAGATCCTGCGGATGGGCTATATGACCACCCTGATCTACTCCGGCGTAGCCCTGGTTACCGGTTATCTGTTCCTCTACGCACCGGACGGCATCCTCACGACAGCGGTCAAAAATGCCTTCCCCGGCTTCAATGCGAGCTGGTTTACAGGTTTCAACGCAGTGCTCTTTACCATGACCTTCGCCTGTACCAGCAACCACGCGCTGTTCCTTCGGAACGCGATCCGCGGTATCGACTACAACACCGTGGAAGCCGCCAGAAACATGGGGGCGAAACCCTTCAAAGTACTGTGGAAGGTAGTCTTCCCGACCCTGATCCCCACCATGTTCTCTCTGACGGTCATGACCTTCATCACCGGTCTATGCGCCATGTCCGCTCCTACCCTGCTGGGCTATGACTCCATCAACCCGGAAATTGTCCGTCTGGCCGGTTCCTCCGTGGCAGATGAAGCCTTCCCTCAGGCACGCGCGGCCCTGCTGTCCATCATTCTGGCCATGTTCACTATCGTCCTGCTGACGGTGCTCTCCTCTTACGAGCGGAAAGGACATTATCTTTCCGTCTCCAAGACCAAGGCCAAACTGCAGAAACAGAAGATCACCAATCCGGTCGCCAATGTACTGGCACACATCTATGCCTATGTGCTGTTCATCATCTATATGACGCCGGTAGTCATGATCGTGATCTTCTCTTTCCAGACCTACGGCGCGATCCGGATGAAGCGTCTGGATCTCTCCAAATGGACTCTGCTGAACTTCTTCGGCAAGGCGGATTATGAATACATGACCAACCGCGGCAAATATAAGCTGCGTGAAGGTGCCATCTCCGGTGTGTTCTCCAACGAAGCCACCCTGGGCGGCATCAAGCTGAGCTTTCTTCTTTCCGTCATCGCAGCCGCCCTGGCCTGCGTCATTGTGGTTGTGGCCTGCAACTATATCTTCAAGAAAAAGGGAAAGAAATCCGGCATCGCCCTGGAATATGCTCTGCTGTTCCCCTGGCTGCTGCCTACTATCCTGATCTGCTATTCCTACCGCACCTATTTCAACAGTGACACCATCTGGTATGTGGGAAATACCAACCTCTACTACGCCGCCCGGGTACGCATATTGATTGTAATGGCCTATACCGTTACAAAACTGCCCTTCTCGCTGCGTATGATCAAGGCTTCCTTCTACTCCATCGATGAAGAGCTGGAAGATGCCGCCAGGAACCTGGGCTCGTCCCCGATCCGGACATTCATGAGAGTCAAACTTCCCATCATTCTGCCCAGCGTCCTTGCGGTCTTTGCCCTGAACTTCAACGCATTGTTCACAGAGTACGACATGGGTGCTACCTTCGCCAGTTCCTATGGCACCACCTATGCCATGGTCATCCAGGCTATGTGCCGGGAGGAAGGGCTGTACGGATACAATATCAACGCCAGCGGACGCCGGTGCGCCTCAACCGTCTTCATCATGCTGGTCTCCGGCCTGATCCTTTACCTGGTCTACGGCGTCGGCGCCAGAGACCTGGAAGAACGGCTGGAGCATAAGAAGCGGAGAAAAGCGTGGCTGCGGAAACTGCTTGGGAAGAAAGACGCATAAAGCCTTTCCCGGTTATCATGAACCGCTGTTGAGAATCAATCGTTTTTGCCCTTCG
>CACZQT010000282.1 GCA_902783295.1 uncultured Lachnospiraceae bacterium | reverse complement strand
GCGGAGACGGTGCACTCCTCCGGCTGCATGCCCAGGCGGGAGAGCACCTTCGGCAGGGCAAAGCGGGTAAAGATCTCTTTCTTCTCCTCCGGCGTATAATCCGGAAGCTCGATCACGGCAAAGCGGGACATCAGGGGAGCGGAAATCTTGTGCAGATCATTGGCGGTGGCAATGGGATATACGCCCGAAGTGGGGATCATGCACTCGATGTAATTATCCGTAAAGCCCAAATTGTCCAGAAGGGTCAGCAGCACATCCGCCGGGTTTCCGTTTCCCTTCCCTTCGGAGGCCTTATCCAGTTCGTTGATGATGAAGACCAGGTTGGACTGTGCGGCCTGGGAAAAGGCTTCCATGATAATGCCCGGCTTTGCATTGGCATAGATCCTGGAACTGCCGGTCAGCTGCTCCGGGTCGCGGATGGAACTCATGTCCAGGGTGGTCCAGGGAAGCTTCAGGATGCGGGCTACCGCATAGGCGACCTGGGACTTTCCTGTGCCGGCCGGTCCCACCAGCAGCAGGCCGTAGGCGGGCAGCGTGTGAGTCCGGTTGATCTGGATGATGGTTTCGATGATGCGCTGTTTGACCCTCTCCATGCCGTACAGCTCCTCATCCAGGATACGCCTGGCTTCTTTCGGATCGATGGAGGCGAAATAGTCCTTTTTCCACTGGATGCTCATCATCACGGACAAGGCGCGCTGGGCATGCCGCCGTTCCTCCGGCGTTACTTCGTGGGAGCGGGCAACCGCCAGATTGTGCCTGGCCCAGAGACGGATGTTATCCGGCAGAGTACGGCCGGCACAGTGCATGAAATCGGTGATGCTCTGCAGACTCGTGAGCTTCATATCGTCCCCGGCTTCGTCGGAGTCTTCCTCAGGGCCTTCTTCAGGTGCCGGACTGGCCAGCAGGCGTTCGATCATGAACTGCAGAAAGCCGTCTTCGGCGGAAAGCTTGGCGTTTCCAAAAGCCACTTCCCGGATATGGGTGACGGCATAACCTTCCGGAACAGCCTGCCCGGAAAGCTGGACGTGGATATGATTTTCTCCCAGCCATTTCAGCAGGCTGGTAAAGCGGGCGTCGATTTTCAGAATGTCGACAGAGTCCCCTTCCTCCGGCTCAAAGGAAGTCCGCTTGATCGGATTGGTGAAGATTCCGACAGGATCCTCGGTCCGGAAACCGGCCGGGGCATCCAGCAGGATAAGCGGTTCTTCCGGGGTGGGGCAGCTGCTGTCGGTCGAAAAAACGGTATAAGTGCATTCGGGAGAAACCGGCGCTTCGGCGGCTTCGGAGAAATCAAATACGGGCATAGACGTACTCCTGAATCAGAGGGCTGGGCAGATCACGGGTTTCTGCCATTATACACTGCCGGAGGAAAGGTTTACAAGAGTGAATCGCGGCCGGTAAAGGAAAAAGGCTGCCCCTCGTGCGAGGGACAGCCTTCATGCTTACCGGAGCAAGCGATCGTTATTCAGCGATGGCCAGAGACCATTCAGCTACGCTTTCAGGATATACCACGTACTCATAATCCGCGGTGAAACCATAGTTGGCATAGCCTTCTTCAGCACCGGTGTACTTATAGGTAGCGCCGGCTTCCAGAGCTTCGCCTTCTTCGTTGGGATCGTTGTAAGGAGCGCCAAGATACTTCCAGGCAACAACCTTGGTTACGGAGTGGTCGGTTTCGCCCCACTTCTTGAACTGCCAGGACTGCAGGCCGCTGTTGCGTACATGCAGGGCAATCCAGTCTTCATCCTTGCCGGCTTCGCGGTACAGTTCCTTCACCTGAGGGATCAGGTCCTGCTGGCCAACGGGGTTCATGCCGTCGGTCTCGCCGTTGAACATCCATACGGATACTTCGTTGGCAATGATGTTCGCAACTTCTTTGTAGGTCCACTCGCCCCAGGTGCTGTTGGCCAGGGTGCCGTCGGGAGTGATATTGAAGGAACCGATACCGAAGTCACCGTTGCAGACTACATAACCGTTTACCAGGTCAGGGCGCTGACGGATCAGGTCAGAGGTGATGATGGTACCCTGGGAGTTGCCGACTACAACAGTCTTTGTAAGATCAACGTTCCAGTTTTCTGCAGCATAATCCAGAACGGCAGCGATTTCCGCAGCAGCGTTCTCGGTGTTGTAGGAATGTACGTTTACGCTGGTAATGATAGCATCCGGACGCTGACGGTGCCATTCGGTCATCATTACGTCATAAACCACGTTGCAGCCCAGGTTGTTGGCCGGAGTTTCTTCGCCGTTGTTGGTTTCCCAGTAGCAGACGCCGCCGCCGCACTGATAGTCTACAACCGGATAGGGCTCTTCACGGTTTACATCGTAATCATCGGGATAGATTACGAAAACAGGAACCAGGCCTTCGTCGCTCAGCAGGGTGTAGTCAGGAGCTTCCTGGCCGATGTTCACCATTTCCAGCTGAACCTTGTCCAGATCGTCCGCCAGGATGGTCTCTGCCCACAGGCTGTCGTCCAGCAGCTGGCCCAGACCGTTGGTGGAGGCATAACCTTCGGTGATGGCCTGGTCGCCGATGCAGAGGATCAGGTCCATGTTCTCACGCCACTGCAGGCCCTTCTTCAGGGTGTTGGCCTGGAATTCAATGCCCAGAGCGTCGGTATAGGCCTCTTCGCCGTAATGCAGATTGCCTTCTTTGTCAATATACCAGGCAGAGCTGGTGCACAGAGTTCCGTAGGTTTCACGCTTGCGGTCTTCCACCTTATCGGTGCCCTTATCAACGATCAGGGTAACCACGTTGCCGTTCACTTCGATTTCGCTGAGGTTCAGAGGTCCGAATTCGGGATTGTTGAACCCACGGTCATACACAGTGTAGTCTTCCAGCTTCGCTTCGGACAGATCAGTGCCTTCCGCATAGGTGATGTCGATGCTTCCAACCTTGTAGCCATAGAAATTGGCATTTACGGTAGCCTGGATGCTTTCCACACCTTCCGTTACAGCGGCATCAGCCTTGCCGGCAAACGCCATGCTCCCCGCCAGCAGCAGAGCTGCCAGAACAAGAGTCTTCTTCATGTTGTGCCTCCTTAAAAAATTGAAGAGTTGATTTGAAGTGCCGCGGTGATTCCAGAGAGAACAGCCCGGAGATCTGCAGGATGTCCGGGTAATTCCAGAGAGAACAGCCCGGAGATCTGCAAAATGTCCCGGGATGTCCGTCCGGTACACCGCTGCCACATGCGTCTCCGGTACTCTACCATAAATATGCCGGCCTTTCTATTTTCTTTTCATTAAACAGAAAACGATCCTTACTGAAAAAGAAAGGATCGTTCATCATTCAATGGATTGTACATCATGTATTACTGCGGTTTGTTCTCCCGTATCCTGCGCAGTGTTTCAGTCAGGCGGTTCCAGGTTTCTTCGCCGAGCTGCTGCTTCAGAGCCGGAACCATAACCTCTTCTCCGCGCTGCATAATCTTTTTCTGTTCCTCTTCCGGGATCTCCAGCCATTCCACTCCGGCATCTGCCAGTACCTCTTTCGCGTCCGCAAGAATCTTCTCCAGAACCGGCTCGCATTCCCGCACCATGCTGTGGACACAGCGGTCCAGCAGATCGCGGTCTTCTTCTGTCAGACTCTCATAAAAATCCAGATTCACATAGACAGCTTCATGGTAAATCTGCTGGCGGATATCGATGACATATTTCTGCTGCTCATACAGCCTGCGGGTCAGGATATCCTGAAGAGTTACTTCCGGATTCCCGTCCACGAGGCCGGACTGCAGGGCTCCGTACACCTCGGAAAACGGAAAGATCTTTACCTCCGCCCCCTGTGCGGTCCAGTAACGGATGGGATTTTCCGCGTCATACATCCTGAGGGTCATTCCCTGCAGATCTTCTGCCTTCCGGATGGGAATGTTGCTGGTCATGACCCGGTAGGAAGACGGCAGGATTCCCAGAACACGTACGCCGTACGCCGCGCCTTCCTCATTAATCAGACCGAGAAGGCTTTCCTCCTCCAGGGCTTTCCGCAGTTCCGGAAGATCCATCCCGCTCAGGAAACGGTAGGAGATCATCCAGATAATGGTACAGGGACCGGAGCCGATCCGCATCTGTACGCTTCCGTTCTGCAGCGTATGATCTGCCTCGCTGACCGTTCCAAAGGTATCGTTGGGAAAAATGCGGACGGAGAACCTCCCGCCGGACTCTGTTTCCAGCGTTTCTTTGAAGATTTTCGCCGCCTGATGGGTGAAGCTGTTCTCGTCGGCTGAATGAGTCAGGTAGATGGTGCAGACATCCTGCTTCTCCACGGAATCGGCCGGTTTTTCAAACAGCAGGGCGTCCGGGGCGTCATCTGTTTTCCGGCAGCCGGCAAAACTCATACACAGAATCAGCAGGAAAACCATTCCGAACGGAGCTGCATGCTTCATCCGGGGTCCTGTTTGCCTGTCTGATGAAAAGGCTGTTCTCATGAATCCTTCTCCTTATTCCCGGCTTCTGCCTGTCTGCGCTCCCGGTACCTGCCCGGCGTTTCATTGGTGTATTTTTTGAAAACCCGTCCGAAGCTCTGGGGAGAGTTAAAACCGGTCATGCGGCCGATCTCCTGAACGGGAATGTCGCTTCGCTCCAGCAGCCGTTTTGCCTGATCCAGGCGGTAGCGGCTGACATATTCCCCGAATCCCATGGAAAGATAGCGGGTCATAAGCGTAGACAGATAGGAAGCGGAAACGCCCAGATTGCCGCTGACAACGTCCAGGGAAAGCATGCTGTCCATGTAATGGGCGGCAATATATTCTTTGGCGCGTTCCACGAAGCGGTACTGCTCTTTGTGCCCGGAGTCTTTTAAAATCTGAGAGGCATAGGCAAACAGGTTCCGGATGGAAGCGCCGGCTCCTTCTTCGCCGATCATTGCGCGTTCCCGGAGTTTTTCCAGCTGCGGTTCCTCCGCCTGCTGCGCAATCAGCACTTCCAGAACGATGTTGTACAGGGCGTGTACCAGTTCCGGCAGTCCGGCTTCCGGCAGCTGCAGGATTTCCTGCTCCAGGGCATCCAGCTCATCCCCGGCCTCCTGGTAACCGGCAGCCAGATGATTCAGGCAGACAGAAAATTCTCTGGAAACCTTCAGAACGGTGGTATTTTCTTCCTGGCTGTCCTCTTCCGGAACCCCTGCGTAGTAAAGGCAGCGTTCCAGCGCCTGTTCTGCATCTTCCCGTGTGCTTCCCACTTTTTCAAGGGAATCTACAATCTCTCCCCAGCCCCAGGCCAGGCGCCAGTCGGAAACCGGTTTTTTCTTCATTTCCGTTTCGAACAGGGTCAGATCCTGGCGGATCCTGGAAGCTCTTGCTTCTTCCGGGTAACGCAGCACAGCCCCCCTGGTATTCTCGTCCAGGGAAAAAGGCTCAAATTCACATCTTCCGATCCAGAATCCCGCGACCTGCTTCCGGGCATCAAAGATCCGCAGTGCGGCAGACGCCCCTTCCCGGCTGGATGAAAGCGGCTGGCAGCGGTACAGCAGCAGCACATATTTTCCGGGGGCAGTAAAAGGATGGTTCATTTTTTTCAGAATGTTCATCCATTCTACCGGAGAGTCACCGCTGTTTCCGGCTGCCATCCCGATCAGTTTTTCTGAGATTTCTTCTTCCGTTACCTCTACCAGCTTCTGCAGCTGTTCCCTTTCCCGGCTTTCCGCCTCCACAGCGTTTTCGATGAAATGCAGTTCGTTTCCTTTTTTAAAACGGCTGCCCTCCGTCCGGCTCAGTTTTGTTTCCACGACCCGGACCAGGCGCCGGATCGGCGGATAGACACGGAACACCAGCAGAAACGACAGGGCTGCCATCAATGCCAGCAGGAACATCAGGAAGGGGAACACTCTTTTAAACACGGCAAAGCCCGGAGGCTGAATACTGCCCGCTCCGGAAGTGGAAATAAAGAACCAGTCCAGTGCCGGTGAATACAGCTGCATCAGAAGGGTTTCCGGATCATCCTGAAAGCGGTAGCAGCGGCAGTCATCCGCTTCTTCTACCAGGATAAGCCTTTCGGACCGGAACTCCGGATAGACCGTCTGTCCGGAAAACAGCCCATTCCGTGCACCATCGTAGATATACAGCGGCCAAGCCAGCGGATAAATCGTGTTTTCAGACAGAAGTGAGTAGAGGACTTCCCTGCTGATCGCTGCTGAAAGCACTGCGACAGGCCTTTCCTGCGGGTATGGCGCCGTGATCAGCAGCCGGTCCCCCAGGACCGCTGCCTTCTCGGCGCGGAGCTTATCGCCGTTCCCCATATATCCGGAAAAACGCTCTTTATCTTCATAACTTTCCCAGTCAGAAACCGTCTGATCAGACCCGATAACTATACCGCTTTCCAGAACCAGAAGAGCTGCTTCTTCGGCAAGATCTTCTCCTTCCAGCCATTTTTCCAGGAGCAGGGAGGCTTCTATCAGATCTGTCCGTTCAAAGGTTTCTCCGGTTACGACATAGCGGTTAACAGTGGTGTTATTAAAAAACTGCAGCATCTGGTCACGCAGCTTCTGTATCCGTTCCTCTGCGGCGTACTGCACCGTTTCCATGTATTTTCCGTTGAAACGGACAGTGTTTTCCCGGTAATCCCGTATATAGCTCCGGCTGAACATGAAATACACCGTACACAGGATTGCTGCCAGGAGCACAGAAAGAACAGCAGCCATCTGCACCAGCAGGCTGCTGTTCAAAAAAACGGTCTGTTTTTTCTGCTTCGGATGTTCCATGAATACCTCTGCTTCTCCCTGTCGAGTACCGTCCGCGGAGATGAATTCTGCGGCGCCGGTTCTGCTGCTTTCCCCGGCGTTTAATATATCATTTTTTCTGGTTCCGCGTCAATGTTTTACCTGTCCTGACACATGGCGCCGGCTTTTCAGAACCCGGACCCGCGGATAATGAAATGGTCAAAAAGCAGGAGCAGTGCCGGCAGCAGCGTCAGTACCAGCAGGGCAGAAACGAAGGCTCCGCGGGATACCAGCAGGCCGATGCTGGAAATATAATAGACGCTGCAGCGCTTCCCGATGATATAGCCGGCGGTGACCAGGATGATTCCGGAGGTCAGAACCGTAGGAAGCGCTCTTTTCATCGCCTCGGCCAGGGCGGGCTGTGCGTCCAGGCCCAGGCGGCGCTGGTTCCTGTACTGGTCGCAGAAGAGAATTCCGTAATCGATGGTAGCTCCCATCTGGATGGCCAGGCAGATCAGGTAGGAGATGAAAAAGATCGGCTGGCCGATCAGACAGGAGAAGCCCATGGTGATCCAGATCGCTCCTTCGATTACAAAGACGAGAAGAAGAGGCAGACGGAAAGCGCGGAAGGAGATCATGACGATCAGCAGGATGGCCAGGAAGGTAATGAGATTTACCCGCAGCAGGTCTCCCCGGAAGGCGTTTCCGATGTCATAGCTGGACATGGGAATCCCGGTGATGTAGAAATCCTCTCCGTATTCTTCCCGGACGGCGGACAGGATGGCATCCATGTTGTCGTTGAAATCCGGGTCGGAGGACTGGAAGGATATGTCCAGAAGCATGCGCGCATAGTGAGGCCCGAGGAAGGCTTCCCGGGCGGAAGCCAGTGCCTCCTGCAGACCGGCCAGGGTTTCATTCCCCTCTGCAAAAGACGCGCCGGCGGCATCCAGCAGGCGGTCTGCCCGGACAGGGGATTCAAAGCCTTCGGAAACAAAAAAGAGGCTTACCATAAACAGCGGCTGCCCGGTGAGATCCGCGGCCTCCTGGGCCGTGTAATATTCCAGGGCTGCGGCTCCGGTGGTCACCATGGCAGTGATTTCGCGGATGGAAGGCTGTCCATCTGCCAGGCGGAGAGAACGCAGACGCCCGGCGAGATTTCTCTGCCTGTCATAATCCGCATCCGAATCGCCTCCGGGCACCAGAAGTACCAGAGGGCTGGAAGTTCCGAAGACTTCGTTGATACGTGCCGTATCGCTGTTGTCCGCAGTGCCGGGATCCGTGAAGGTATAGGTGTTCCGGCTGTTCAGCCAGGCACCGGCGATGACAGACAGTACCAGAATGATAGCCAGGGGCAGCCGGAACCGCAGGATGCCCGCCGCCAGATGTTCTCCGCCCAGCTTCAGGGGGCGGTGACGGGTGGCGGACAGCGGCTTTTCCATCAGCAGGACCACGGAAGGCATCAGAAGAAAGACACAGAGCATGCTGATGACAATTCCTTTGGACAGCACTACGCCGATATCAAAACCGATGGTAAAGCTCATGAACAGAAGGGAAAGAAGACCGGCGATGGTGGTCATGGCGCTGGAAGCGATGCGCATGAAGCACTGGGCCAGGGCTTCGGCCATGGCCTCCCGGGCGGAAAGCCCTTCGCCGCGGCAGCCGTTATAGGTATGCAGCAGCATGATGGCATAGTCGATGGAGAGGGCCAGCTGCAGAATGGCGCAGACAGAAAAGGTGATGAAGGACACATCCGGAAAGATAAAGTTAGTGCCCATGTTGATCACAATAGAGATGGCCAGCACAAACAGGATGGCAGCCGGTTCCAGCCAGGCATGGGAGGTCAGGAGCAGCACCAGGAGAACGATGGCAATGGCAATGACCATAACCTCCGGAATCTCCACCACAACGCTTTTCTGCACGTCCAGCTGGACAGCCGCGCTGCCGCCCACGTAATAAGTGCCGGCGGCCGGGAACATTTCCCGGAGCTCTGTCACAAAGGCAGCTTCGTCACAGCTGTTCAGCGTCAGCGTGATGAGTGCCCAGGTTTTTCCGAAAGCCTGTGCTGTGCCGGTGACCGGATCGTGTACGGCCAGGCGCACCTCCTCCCTGGCGTTCAGAGCATCCAGGATCTGCTGAAGAGTAAGGCCGGATGCCGGGTCCTTCTGCGTTCCCGGTTCCGGGGAAAAGGAAGAGGTACTCTCCGGGACCGGTAAAGCCGGAGCTGCTGTTTCCTGCAGTCCGGAAAACATCAGGCGAAGCTGCTCAGCTGCTCCGAATTCCTCTTCCATGACCTTCATGGCCCGCTTGGTCATGGTATCATCTGCCAGATAGCGGTTGAGATCGAAATTGATATGGGTCCGGGAGATCATGGCGGCGCTCCAGCCGGCAAGAACCAGCATGGCGAGAAGGATCACGATCCGGTATTGTATGATGAATTCAGCGGCTTTCCGCCGGCGTTCAGTTTCCATAAGGAGGTTTGCCTTTCCGTTCAGGAACCGTCTGCGGTTCCCGGGCGTTTTGTGAGAGATGCATATGTTTTTATTTATATGGAAAAGGCCGGTTTTGTCAAGTTTACCGGTACATAAACCAATGCCTGCGAATAAGTGCCAGGCGCAAAAGACCAGCCGGAGAAGCTTGCCCCTGGCCTGTACCGTGGGTTTACACAAAGTTGTTCTTATGATATACTTCCACTGTCACATTCCGAATGTGAAAAAAAGGGAGAACAAACGGATGAAACAAGTGAATTATACACTGCTGGCGGAGCAGATCCGCTCTCTGGCGGAGAGTTCTTCCGCCGTCATTCCGGTGCTGGCCAACGCTTCTGCCCTGCTGGGAGATGCGATGGAGGAAGTGAACTGGGCCGGCTTTTACCTGGTGGCGGAAGGCGCCCTGATCGTTGGACCCTTCCAGGGGAAACCTGCCTGCGTACGCATCGAAAAAGGGCGGGGCGTCTGCGGAACCGCATGGAAGGAAGACAAGGTGCAGGTTGTTCCGGATGTACACGAATTTCCGGGACATATCGCCTGTGACGCGGCTTCCCGTTCCGAAATTGTTATTCCGCTGCACCACAGCGGCGAAATCGTCGGTGTCCTGGACATTGACAGTCCTGTTCCCGGCCGTTTTACTCCGGAGGATGCGGAAGGTCTGATACGGTTTGCAGGAACCCTGGAAGATATCATTTCCTGGGACTGAAAAAAGAGGGCAGGACTCGTTTCTGAGTCCTGAGCGCCGTGTGCGCGGGGGGCTGTGATCCGGCGCGCGTGAGAGGAGGAACCAGAGGGTGATTTACCAAAAACCCGACAAAAGGAATGTTTTTCTGAATATCTGGCGGAATATCGTGGATTCCGGAAGAGGTCTTCTTATAATGTTCCGGGAATCCGGCACTGTCCGCCGCCTGATTCCGATTGAAATCATCGGCGGCATTCTCTTTGGCCTGATCGGACACTTTACGGTCCTGGAGTACGTCGTTCTTGCTGTGACGATTGTGGTCCTGTTCACGGTAGAAACGATGAATACCGCCGTTGAAGAAGTGAATGACCTGGTTACCCTGGAAGAAAATTTCCGTGTGAAGCGTTCGAAAGATATGGCCTCCGGCGCGGTCGCGGTATGGCATCTGATGTATGTCCTGGAAGCCGTTTTCTTCCTTATTGCCCATCTGGCCGGCTTCGCCTGGTGGGAACATCTTCTGTAAATGCTCCAAAATAAAACGGAAAGGAAGGTTCGGCTGAACCCGGTTCAGGTGTTTGTCTATGATGTATGATGTTATTATTTTAGGCGCCGGTCCGGCTGGGCTGGCAGCGGGGCTGTATGCGGGACGTTCCCGCATGAAGGTGCTGATTATTGAAAAAGGCGGGGACGGCGGTCAGATCGCCCAGACCGCAGATATCGAAAACTATCCGGGCCAGATGCTGGAAGGGGAAAGCGGTCCTTCTCTGGTGGAACGGATGACGAAGCAGTGTGAACAGTTCGGCTGTGAACGTGTTATGGCGGAAATCACGGCTGTTGAAATCTCCGGGCCGGTGAAAAAGATCATCACAACCAGGGGAGAATTCGAAGGCCATACGGTGATTCTGGCTACCGGCGCAAATCCGAAACGGATCGGCTGCAAAGGGGAGGAAGAATATACCGGCCGCGGCGTTTCCTACTGCGCCACCTGTGACGGCCGTTTCTACAGCGGCCTGGAAGTGTACGTGGTGGGCGGCGGGGACGCTGCCGTGGAAGAAGCCATCTACCTGACAAAGTTTGCCAGGAAGGTGACGCTGATCCACCGGAGAGATTCCCTGCGCGCTGTGAAATCCATTCAGGAAAAAGCCTTTGCCAATCCGAAGATGGCTTTTATATGGGATTCCGTGGTGGAGGAACTGGGCGGTAAGGACGAACTGGCCTCCATGGTGCTTCGCAATGTAAAAACCGGGGAGAAAACGGTGATTGAAGCCGATCCGGAGGATGAAATCTTCGGCCTGTTCGGTTTTGTGGGACGCGTTCCCGGCACAAAACTGTTTGAAGGAACCGGCCTTGAGATGAATGAAGCGGGCTATGTTCCCACCGACCAGGACATGCGCACCAACCTTCCCGGGGTTTTCGCAGCCGGGGATATCCGCGTGAAAAGCCTGAGGCAGGTGATTACCGCCGCGGCGGACGGTGCCATCGCCGCGACCATGGCAGAGAAGTACCTGGAAGAATAGAATTCAGCCCCCCTCTTTGAGGGAGGTGTCCGTTTCCTGTAAAAGGGGGAAAGCTTTATATGAAAGACACACTGCTGCTGTACTACAGCTTTGAAGGGAATACACAATACGCCGCGAAGCGGCTGGCTGCCCATATGGAGATGGATGTGGAGCGTCTTGTTGTGGATAAGGAACCGCCGAAAACAGGCATCGCGAAAATTCTCCAGGGCGGAAAAAGCGCTCTGCGGCGGGAAGATCCCGGCCTCCATCCGATCCGGTCGGATATTATGGACTATTACGATATTATCATCGCGTTCCCTGTGTGGGCCGGCACCTATCCTCCTGCCATCGACGCTTTTTTCAAGGCTTACCCCTTTGTAGGGAAAAATGTGTATCTGGTTGCCTGCTCCGGCAGCGGAAACGGTACCAAAGCTCTGGAAAAAGCTGCCGAGAGACTGAAAGGAAATACTGTTCTGGGGACTTTGAGCCTGAAGAATCCCCTGACTTACAAAAAAGAGGCGGAAGCGAAAATCGTGGAATTTTCCGCCCGCAGAAACTGAGTGATCACAGACGGGACAAGGGGACAGACCCCTTGTCCCACCTGTCTTTCAGGGAAAATGACTGCTTGATTTAGACCAGAAGGGGAAGTATAATAACCGTCGTTTGAAACTGATAAAACAGCCTTATCCGGGCAGGCCCGGTGAGTCTGTTTTACGGTTTTCACATGGTTCTGAACAGTTACAGACAGCGGAGTTTTTCGGAGGTATGGAATGAGAGAACAGGCGCTGACACAGCAGTATCGGGAACTGGACCGGGATCTGGCCCTTTTTTACTATCGGATCGGGAATTACAGTGAGGAAAACCGGAAAATCCGGGAACGGTTTATTCCGAATGAGGGCAATCTGGCAGCAGCCTGGGAGACTTTTCACCGCCTGAAAGAGCGGGTGGAGCATATGTATGCCCCGGATGATGTTTACCAGCTGGTCAGGCATCATATGGAAGACTTTATGGACTCCCTGGAATATACCTTGATCGATGCGGAACGGCATCCCGAGAACGCTTACCTGGACCTGGACAGTATCCTGGAAGGAACAGCCCGCTGCAACCGCCAGCCGGACGAGGAACGTCTGGGAGAGCTTCTGCTGCTGCTGCGCCAGCTGGTCATGAACCGCTCCGAAATGCTGGGGCTGATTCAGGCCCGCCATTC
>CACZQT010000281.1 GCA_902783295.1 uncultured Lachnospiraceae bacterium | reverse complement strand
CCGGGTCTCACCAATGCAACGACCGGTGTTGCGAATGCTGCGTTTGACTCCATCCCGATGGTCTGCATCGCCGGCGATGTACCCAGCTACTACTATGGCAAGCATCCTCATCAGGAAGTGAACATGCACTGCGACGGTTCCCAGTACGACATCTACAAGCCCTTCGTTAAGAGAGCCTGGAGAATTGATCGTCCTGAAGCTTTCCCGGAAGTTCTGGACAAAGCTTTCCGTCTGGCAGAATCCGGCCGTCCCGGCCCTGTACTGATTTCCGTTCCCATGGATATGTTCTCCCGCGAAATCGAAGATGAATGCTGGGAGAGAACATATATGGATTCTCACGAGACCATCAAACCCGCTCTGGATCCTTGCGCTGCTTATCAGATCGCGAAGACCCTGATCGAGGCGAAGAACCCCGTGATCCATGCCGGCGGCGGCGTTCTGCTGGCGCAGGCCTCCAAGGAACTGGAAGCTCTGGTAGACTTCCTGGATATCCCCGTATCCCGTTCCCTGATGGGCCAGGGCTGCATCCCGGATACTCATCCGCTGCTGCTTGGCCAGACCGGTTTCTGGGGCTTTGAACTGACTCATCAGAAGACCCTGACTGCCGACCATATCCTGATTCTTGGCTCCCGTATGGCAGAAGCCAACAGTTCCTCCTGGTACAAGGGTGTAACCTTCGATCAGAGCAAGACCAAGTTCATGCAGATCGACATTGATCCTCAGGAAATCGGCCGCAACTATCCTGTAGAACTTGGCGCTATTGCTGATATCAAGCACGCTCTGGTTCAGATCCTGGAAGCTGCGAAGGAAATCAAGCCGGAAGGTATCGATCGTCCAGAGCTGCGGAAAGAAATCGCGGATTACAAGGCCAACTTCAAGAAGAAAAACAAGGCTATCTGTGATGATGACCGCTTCCCGATGACTCCTCAGCGCATCCTGCGTGACTGCAAGGCTATCCTGCCGAAGGATGCCCTGATCTTCACCGATGTAGGCTGGAACAAGAACGGTATGGCTCAGCAGTACGATATCGAGATCCCCGGCACCATCAACCATCCTTCGGGCCTGGCTGTTATGGGCTTCGGCGCTGGCGCTATCCTTGGCGCGAAACTGGCTGCTCCGGATAAGGTTGTCATCACCCTGACCGGTGACGGCGGCTTCGGTGCTGCGAACCCCTGCGTACTGGCTACCGCAAAGGAAGCCGGCATCCCTGTTATCTGGGTTGTTATGAATAACTCCGCTTTCGGCACCATTGCAGGTCTGGAAGGCGCTCACTACACCAATACCCGTGAGAACTGCCGCCAGCACCTTGGCACCGAATTCAAGATCCGTCCGAAGGAGATGGGCAACACCATGGGCGGCGCCGGCACCTTCCAGCAGTGCTGGGAACCCTACAGCCCCGACTGGGCAGCTGTAGCCCGTGCTTATGGCATCAAGGCCGTGAAGATTACTTCCGCTGCTCAGTTCGCGGATGCCCTGAAGGAAGCTGTTGAGTCCGTACAGAACGGCGAAGCTTTCCTGATCGATGCTCCGATGGAGAACATTGCGGTTCCTACCCCTGGTATCTGGAACATCAACGATATCTATACTCACAAGGATAACGTAAGTATCGAAAACGGTCGTCTGAAGTTCGCGGATGAAATGGGCGGCAAGGCTGCTGAAGTTGTTCGTACGCAGGCTGCGGATGCCTGATCCGCTGGTTCCCTGATATAAGAAACGGTGTATGCATGCCGGATGCTCTGATCGGGCATTCGGCATGTTTCATATAACGGATGAGGAAAAACAAAAATGGCATTTGATTATGTAAAAAAGGTACGTATCTGCGAAGTAGGCCTTCGTGACGGTCTGCAGAACGAAAAGACCATTCTGACAGTGGAAGATAAGGTGGATCTGCTGAAGGGCATGATCAAGGCCGGCTTTAAAGTTATTGAAGTCGGTTCCTTCATGCACCCGGTAAAGGTTCCCCAGATGGCCAATACGGATGAAGTCTTTAAGGCAATGCAGGACTTTGACGTTCCGGAGGATGTGGAGCTGCGTGCCCTGATCCCCAATAAGCGCGGTGTGGACCGTGCCGTTGCCTGTGGCTGCAAAAAAGTAAAACTGAATGTTTCCGCTTCTCTGGGCCATAATCTCGCTAACCTGAACCGTACACCGGCTGAATCTGTAGCGGGCTTTGCAGAAGCTGTGAACGCTGCCAAAGAAAACGGCCTGGATATTTCCGGTTCTATTTCCATGGCTTATGGTTCTCCCTGGGATGATGATATCCCCGTGGACGAAGTTAAGAAGATCATCGAAGCTTACATGGCAGTAGGCATCACCGAAATCTCCCTGTCGGATGCTTCCGGTATGGCTTATCCTTCCCAGGTTTACAACATCTGCACGGAAGTGAAGAAAGCATATCCCGGCAACACCTGGTGGCTGCATTTCCACAACACCCGCGGCCTGGCGATCTCCAACATCATCGCCGGTATGCAGGCCGGTATGACGCAGTTTGATGCTTCCCTGGCCGGTGTAGGCGGCTGCCCGTTCGTTCCCGGAGCTGCCGGCAACGTTTCCACGGAAGATGTACTGCACTGCCTGGATGAAATGGGCGTTGAGACCGGTATCGATATCGATCAGACCATCGCTCTGTCCCGCAAGATCGTAGAACTGATCGGCCATAAGGCTGACAGCTATGTGCTGAAAGCAGGCCAGTCCAAGGATCTGAAACTGCCGCTTCCTGTACGCCAGGAGAAGAAATAATTCATTTCAAGTCAGAACCTCTTGACAGTATTCCTGGCAGACACGGTTCGGCTTATACCTGAGCGAAAAAACTGTTCAGTGTATTAATATTCGGTGATTGCTTTTTGGCAATATTTATGTCATAATGTTCTTAGGCTGCAGAGGGTACTGGGATCATATATATTTTCCCTGGGGATACCGCTGCCTGCAGCACAAAAATAAACAGCACAAGAATGTGCGGAAAGAGGTACTATTATGAGCAAGCTTATCGCCCTTCTGGGAACTCCTCTGGGACAGTCTTTCTCCCCTCGTATGCAGAACGAAGCCTATGCTTCCATGGGTTTTGATGCTCATTATTTCCCGCTGGAAACCGATAATACTCTGATCGGGAACAATATCGCCAACATCAAGAAGGATCCCGCGTTCGCTGGTTTCGCAGTAACGAAGCCCAACAAGGAATTCGCAGTTCAGTTTATGGACGAGATGGACGATCTGGCAGCGAAGATGGGCACCATCAACACCGTAGTTCGCAGCGAAGATGGAACCCTGAAGGGCTACAACACTGATGGTATCGGCGCTACTACTTCCCTGAAGCTGGAAGGCGTGAAGTTCGAAGAGAGCACATTCTTTGTATGGGGCGCCGGCGGCACTGGCAAGTCCGTTTGCTTCACCATGGCTCATCTGGGCGCGAAGAAGATGTACATCAGCTCCCGTTCCGAGAAGTGCGAAACTCTGGCCAAGGATCTGAATGAAAAATTCGGCCGTGACGTAGCTGTTGCTATCCGTACCTCTGATGAAGAGGCTGTGAAGGCTGCTGTTGCTGAATCTGACGTTCTGATGAACCTGTCCGGCCTGGGCATGAGAGGACACGAGGGCGAGACCCCCATCTCCAAGGATTGCATCAAACCCGAACATGTTTGCTTCGACGCTACCTACAACCCCCTGAAGACTCAGTTCCTGCTGGATGCTGAGGAGAAGGGCTGCAAGATCATCAACGGCCTTGGCATGGTTATTTACCAGGGTGCTCGTCAGATCGAACTGTGGGCTAACGTTGAGAAGGCTCCCGTAGATCAGATGTTCAAGACCATCAACGAGATCGTTGCTGAGATGACGAAGTAATTCAAAGGCCTGAAAAGCTGAAAAATGAGCGGGGAGCGTTCACGCTCCCCGTTTCTTTATTAACACGTGTGCCGTGCCCGGGGCGAAAACCTTCTGACCGGCTGCGGTAAGGAGGTTTTAACAGCAATGGAAACAAAAGAACTGCAGATGGATTTTCTCGCTTTTAAGCAGTGGCTGAAAGCACGGGGGCTGACTTTTACTCTGGAAGGATGGTCCGGGTGCATCCCGGATACGATCCTGGTTTATAAAGGCAGCAGCCTGCTGTATGAAGGAGATTATTATTCAAATACAGATTATATCCATGCAGCCGGTGAGATCGAGAAGTTATTGTAATTTACAGGGGATCCTGTAGAGTTTTCTTCAGCCGGTTTCAAAGCTTTTGAGAATTGTACGGCAAACAAAAACAGCCCGAAGGGGCTGTTTTTTTTATAATAGCGATTATTCGTTTCCGGGAGAGTCTTCCACGGGGAAATTATCAGGTTCGGAAACTTCTTCACCTTCCGGCAAATCATATCCGGCCTTATTTTCTTCTGTTGAATCAATCTCTGAAGTGTTCTCCGCTGCAGGCAGTTCTTCAGGAGCTGTATCCTCCTTGCGTGCTGCATCTGAAGAAACCCTGGCGGCTTCTTCATCCTCTACACAGGTATCCACCAGATCTTCCAGAGTAATCGTACGAAGCTGTTCTTCTGTAGGAGATTCCACGGTGGAAAGACGTCTTGCCTGATTGGTGATGACTTCCTCGAAGAGGTTCCGAACCTCACGTCCGTTAGCAAAATTCTCGACCTGTAAAAATTTCCGGGCGGCCAGAAGGGCACGGATCTGAACCCTGGCTTCTTCTTCAACTACGTAATCATACTTCCTGCAGTTGAGGTCGAAGATACCCATCAGTTCATCCATGGTATAATCGCTGAATTCAATATATTTATTGAAACGGGATTTCAGACCGGGATTGCTGTTGATAAAGCGTTCCATGGGTTCGGTATAGCCGGCTACAATGATGATCAGATCATCGCGGTGGTCTTCCATGGCTTTCAGAATAGTATTAATAGCTTCCTGCCCGAAAGAATCCTGATCCCCGCCGGCCAGAGCATAGGCTTCGTCAATAAAGAGAACGCCGCCCATGGCTTCCTGGATCTTTTCCTGTGTTTTTATGGCTGTCTGGCCAACATAACCGGCCACAAGACCCGACCGGTCCACTTCGATGAGCTGCCCTTTGGAAAGAACGCCGATCTGCTTATACAGACGGCCGATAATCCTGGCTACGGTCGTTTTTCCTGTACCGGGATTACCGGTGAAGACCAGGTGCAGGGAAGTGGGTACAGATTTCAGTCCGGAATCTTTCCGCATCTTCTGGACTTTTACGAAGGCCATCAGTTCTTTAACATCATGCTTGATCGTTGTAAGGCCGATAAGAGCATCCAGATCCTCCATGGGATCTGTTTCAGGTTCTTCTGATTTCTGGGCCTCAGCCTGAACAGCCTGGGCTGTCTGTGGAATGGAATGAATCGGATTTTCCGGATCCTCCATCATTTTCCGGGCTTCTTCCAGTGCATCTTCAGCATCTTTTACAGCTTCTTCCGGAGTTTTGGAAACATCCTCTTTTGAACCGGAAGGAGAGGGCGAAGGAGAAGAGCCGGCAGAGTTCTGGTCCGGATGCTCTGCAGAAGGCCGGCCTCCGGAAACTTTGCCTTCCGATTTCGCTTCTTCACGGATGGCGTCTGCCACATCCTCTACTGTCTTTTTTAAATCCGTAAGAGTCTTTTTCCCGGCTGTAAACAAGTCATCATAGATTCCGCCTAATAAGTCTTTATCCATAGGTTTTCACTCACCCTTTTTTCGTAGTATGAAGAAGGGAAATGCGGGACAAAGGGGCTGCCCCTTTGCCCCGCATAACACGGCAGATCAGTTGAATTCCTCCACCAGATCCAGAGTATACTCTTTGTTCATCTTACGGCAGATTTCCACGAATTTCTCCAGCGGAACACCGTGTACCTGCTGATTGGCGCCGCGGATATTGATGGAGACGGTACGGTCCGCCGCTTCCTGATCTCCAAGAACAAGGATATAAGGATCCTTCATGGTCTTGTAGGCTTTGATCTTTTTCTGCATGTTCTGGTCGCTGTAGTCTACTTCCACGCGAACACCCGCTTCCTTCAGGGCATCTACGACTTCCTTCGCATACTCATTGTGGGAAGTGCGGATCGGAACAACGCCGACCTGGTAGGGAGACAGCCAGAAGGGGAAGGACCCCTTGAAGTTTTCGATCAGGATACCGATAAAACGCTCAAAGGAACCGAAGATCGCACGATGGATCATGACCGGACGCTTCTTAACGCCGTCGCTGTCGATATAGTTCAGGTCGAAGTTCAGCGGCAGCTGGAAGTCAAGCTGGATCGTGCCCATCTGCCATTCACGGCCCAGACAGTCTTTCATCTGCAGGTCAATCTTGGGGCCGTAGAAGGCGCCGTCGCCTTCGTTGATTTCATAATTGCCTTCACCGTACTGTTTGTCCAGAATAGCCTTCAGAGAAGCCTCTGCCTTATCCCACAGTTCAGGAGCGCCCATGAAGTCGTCCGGACGGGTGGAGAGTTCCGGACGGTAGGTCAGCCCGAAGGTTCCGTAGAGCTTGCCGACTACTTCCATGATATCACGGATTTCATCTTCAATCTGATCCTCCGTCAGGAAGGTGTGGTCATCATCCTGATGGAAGAGCTGGACGCGGAACAGGCCGTTCAGTTCGCCGGATTTTTCTCTGCGGTGCACAGGACTGGTTTCGCTGTAGCGGATCGGCAGCTCTTTATAGGAATGCCCGGTACGTTTATATACGTTGATGGCGTTGGGGCAGTTCATGGGCTTTACAGCATAGGTATTGTTCTCATCAATCGGAATGATGAACATATTGTCCTGATAATGCCCCCAGTGCCCGGAAGTTTCCCAGAGTACTTTGCTGTTGATCATGGGAGCAGCGATTTCCTGGTAGCCGTATTCTTCATGAACGCTGCGCCAGAAATTCTGCAGGGCATTGTACATTTTCCAGCCGCGGGGCAGCCAGTAAGGCATGCCGGGAGCTGTTTCATCGAACATAAACAGATCCAGAGCCGGGCCAAGCTTCTTATGGTCGCGCTCCAGGGCTTCTTTGATCCACGCCAGGTGGGCTTTCAGCTCATCCTTGGTCGGGAAAGCATACAGGTAAATACGCTGCAGGCTGTCGCGTTTTTCATCACCGCGCCAGTAAGCTCCGGAGGCGGATTTGATCTGGAAAGCAGCGCTCATCAGTTCCTGGGAATTGGAGACATGAGGACCACGGCAAAGATCTACAAAATCATCTCCGGTATAATAAACCGTGAGCTTTTCATCCTCCGGGAGATCCTGAATCAGTTCGGTCTTGAACTTCTGACCGGCAAAAAGCTCCAGAGCTTCTGCACGGGAGAGTTCCTTGCAGGTCCAGTCTTCCTTGCGCTTCAGAATCTCACGCATTTTGTTTTCAATGGTCTTGTAATCTGCTTCCGTAACAGCACGCGGAAGCAGGAAATCATAATAGCAGCCATCCGCAATCTGCGGTCCGATGGCATATTGTACATTTTCTTTTCCGAAAATTTCGATGACAGCTTTGGCCATGATGTGCGCCAGAGAGTGGCGGTAAACGGCCAGGAATTCTTCGTGTTCCATAGGTCCCTCCTGATCATAGAACTGAAATAAGACTGTAAGTTGATTAAAGGACGTATGCAGCCGGCAGTGCAAAAGGCACTTTCAAAAAAAGAAACGTCCTTCAGCAGCAAGCTAAAGGACGTACATACGCGGTTCCACCTTTATTGCCGGGGCGGTACGGGAAAAGTAATGAAATCCATACCGACAAGGCCACTCATTGGATGATAACGGAATCACCGGGCCGGATTGGGGCCTCTCAGGGGTGGTTTTCTGTTTTTAACCGGCAGAACGCTTTCAGCACCTGAAAAACAGGACGTTCTTCTCTGAGGCGGCGTGAAACATACTCTTCCCTTCACAGATTTGAACTTCATTCTACCACCAGAACATGTTTTTGTAAAGGATGTTTTTTTGAATTAATATAAGAGAAAAGGAAGGAAACTTATGAAAACACATTGCTTTTTCCGGGTTGGTTGTCTATAATATTTGTGGTGTATAACGCAGGCGGTTCCCGAAGGATTCAGCCTGCAGCAAAGAGAAGGAGGATTTCTCATGGATGTAACGACTACGGCCATGGCCGGAACCCTGGAATCCAGCGACTGCCAGGTTACGGTAGAGCCCGGTTCCGGCATTGAGCTCTCCATCGAGAGCAGTGTCATCAACCAGTATGGCAAGGCCATCAAGAAAACCATTCTGGCCACTCTGGAACGTCTGGACGTTAAGAACGCTAAGGTGACGGTGGTTGATAAGGGCGCCCTGGACTGCACACTGAAGGCAAGAGTTGAAGGAGCGGTTTTCCGTGCTTCCGGTTATTCCGAGGACGAAATCTGCGCCGGTAAAAAATTACCGTGGGGAGGTGCAATTCAGTAATGAATCCGAATTTAAACAGATTGAGAAGAAGCATGATGTTCCTGAATGCTCAGAAGCCCAGCCTGATCAAGGATCCCTATATCTACAAGCCGGACTCCATCATGCTTGACCTGGAAGATGCTGTTGCCGAGAATCAGAAGGATGCCGCCCGTTACTCCCTGTATCACGCTCTGAAAGAGATCGACTACCGGGGCGTGGAACGCGTGGTCCGCATCAACGGTCTGGAGACCGCTCACTGGAAAGAAGACGTACGTGTCTGCGTAGCCGGACGCTGCGATTCCATCCGTATTTCCAAGACTGAATCCGCTGCCGATGTTCACGCTGTAGAAGAGGAAATGAAGAAGGCTGAGGAAGAGTTCGGCGTAGAGCACGGCTCAATCCTTATTATGGCTGCTCTGGAATCCACCAAGGGTGTTCTGGCTGCCCGTGAGATCTGCGAAGCTTCTCCCCTGCTGTTCGGTATTGCCCTTTCCGGCGGCGACTATACCAGAGACCTGCAGACTTCCATCACCGGTACCGGCGTAGAATTCCAGTGGGCCCGTGGATATATGGTAAATGCTGCCCGCTGCGCCGGCAAGCAGGTATTCGATACCGTATTTACTAATCTGGATGATATGGAAGGCTTCCGCAAGGAAACCGAAATGATCAAGATGATGGGCTTTGATGGCAAATCGATTGTAAATCCCCGTCAGATTGCCGTCTGCCATGAAGTATTCACTCCTACCGAAAAGGAAATCATTAAGGCAGAGAAGATCGTGAAGGAAGTCGATGAGAAGAAGGCAATGGGTATCGGCGTATTTACCGTAGATGGCAAGATGATCGATATTGCTTTCTATCCCGGAGCGAAGAGAACTATCGAGCTGGCAAAGGCTGCCGGTGTTTATGAGGGGGATCTGTAATCATGATTAATGCTGTTGGAAGAGACATTCCGGAAGAAATTATTAAAGCTACTGGCATGCAGCCCTTCGCCGGCGCGTATGCCCGTCATAACATGAAATATAAGAAGGCCGCTCCTACCGTTCGTGCGGTCATCGACCCGAAGGAAGACAAGATTCTGCCCTCCATCGCCGATGCTCTGAAAAAGTGCGAAATCAAGGACGGCATGACCCTTTCCTTCCATCACCACTTCCGTGAAGGTGACTATGTTGTTAACATGGTCATGGAAGAAGTGCACAAGATGGGTATCAAGGACATCACCATCTGCGCCAGCTCTCTGGGCAAAGCTCACAACCCGCTGCTGCCCATGATCGAGGACGGCACCATCACCAACATCCAGTCCTCCGGTGTCCGCGGCAAGATCGGTGAAGCCATCTCTACCGGCAAGCTGAAA
Organism: uncultured Lachnospiraceae bacterium; assembly: GCA_902783295.1. Classification (GTDB taxonomy): domain Bacteria; phylum Bacillota; class Clostridia; order Lachnospirales; family Lachnospiraceae; genus UBA3305. Next base: position 773 of record CACZQT010000281.1, on the reverse strand, counting down.
GGCCTGGCCATCATGCGTTCCCACGGCGGCCGTGTACGTGCCATCGAGTCCGGTGACGTACATATCGATATCGCCTTCATCGGTGCTCCTACCTGCGACAAGTACGGCAACATGCGCGCCAACGGCGGCAAGTCCGACTGCGGCGTTCTGTCCTATGCTTATGTAGATGCCCAGTATGCTGACAAGGTTGTAGCCGTTACGGATACGCTGGTTCCTTATCCGAACCTGCCTTGCTCCATCTCCCAGGTGAACGTGGACTATGTAGTAGTTGTAGACGAAATCGGCAATCCCGCCAAGATCGCTACCGGTGCTGCAAAACCTACCACCGATGTTCGTAAGATCATGATGGCGGACTACTGCACACAGTTCGTTATCAATACTCCTTATTTCAAGGATGGCTTCTCCTATCAGACCGGTGTTGGCGGCGCTTCCATCGCGTCCACCATCTCCCTGGGCAAGATCATGAGAGAGAGAGGCATCAAGATGGGTCTTGGCCTGGGCGGTATCGCAGGTCCTATGTGCAAACTGCTGGAGGAAGGCCTGATCGAAAAACTGGTAGATACCCAGGACTTCGACCTGACCGCTATCCAGTCTGTTGCCACCAACCCGAACCACTTCGAGATCACAGGTTCTGAATATGCAAACCCGATGAACAAGGGCGCCTATGTCAACCAGCTGGATTTCGTCATTCTTGCATCCCTGGAAGTAGACGTAAACTTCAACTGCAACGTGGTTGTTGGTTCTGACGGTATGGTTACCGGTGCCCAGGGCGG
>CACZQT010000280.1 GCA_902783295.1 uncultured Lachnospiraceae bacterium | reverse complement strand
GTCAGCGTGGCCCCTGCCACTCCGTCGATCCCGCTGCCCTGTGCCGCCAGCACCTGCTCCTTCAGCGTATCCGCCGCCGCTCCGCCAATCTCCGGCGTCTCTGCGGACGCGTCGATCGTCAGATCCGTGATCCCTGCTTCATCAAGGGTCAGCTCCACGCCTACCTCTCCGAAGCCCTGCGCCTTCGTGCTGTACGTTCCTGCAGTGTAACCACCGGCTGCTGATGCCGGCATGGCTTCCTTTTCGGTATCAGCGACATCATCTGCTGCCGCCTCTTCGGTATCTTCTTCCGGCTCTTCCTGCGGTTCAATACCGGCCGCCTCATTGAAACATGCCTGGGCAGCTTCCATAACCGCATTCGACGTAACAGTCGCGCCAGCAACCGCATCGATCACCGGAGACTGGTTCTGCAGGATCGCTTCCTTCAGCGTATCAGTCGCAACTCCGCCGATATCCGGCGTCTCCGCAGATGTATCCAGTTCCACATCCGTAATGTTTGTCTCGTTGAAGGTCATCGTCACATTGACCGGCCCGATGCCCGTCGCCTGAGCGGTATACGTTCCAGGTGTAAACTCTCCTGCCGGAGGGATCCTGCTTGCCGCGATCGCGTCCAGACTCTTATCCACGCCCCGAAGCGCAAACACGAGCGCAATGCTGCCTGCTGTTACAGCGGCAAGCTTTATAAAATCCTTTTTTGGAATCTCCCGTTTTGCCATTTTAGCTCCTCCTGCTCGATGCCAGAAGGCATCGTAAACAATGGCGTCATAATGTCCCGACTGTCTCCGATGCCATCCTCATACCTGTGCCGGACTCCGTGCGCCGGCACCTGTTCCGTACTGCTTTCCATACTCGCGATCCTGATTCATCGCCGTTTATACATTTACATCGCGGCATGTGCAGTTACACCAATGATTTGCCTGAGGGCAAAGATATGGTATAACCAGTATAAATAAATAGCTCTTTCATCATAGCAGATTTCATCGCCGTTTTCAACAAAAAGTATCAGGAGTTCTGTCGGCAGTGGACAGAGGTCGGTTTTCTGTCCCCTGTCCGCTAAAAAATATTTCCGGGATAAACATACTCCAGATATTCCTGTGCCGTCCGGGTCAGAAGAAAAATCTTCTCCACCGCTGTGCTGTCCCGGTCTGTCATATGGAAGCGCGGGAAAAAACGGGTTATGTGAAGGGGGATCGACGGGCCGATCCGGCCGCCGTCTTTTCCCCTCAATCCGGAAACCCATCTGGTGAGTTCCCGCATTTCCTCCACCGTATCGTTCTCTCCCGGAACAATCAGGGTTGTAAGCTCCACATGGCAATGCTTTGCCGCCTCGGCAATAAAATCCAGCACCATCTTCCGGTTTCCGTGCAGAACATCCTGGTAATAATGGTCCGTAAAGCCTTTCAGGTCGATATTCATCGCGTCCATAAAGGGCAGGATCTCAAAAAGGACGGAAAGCTCCGCCGTTCCATTTGTCACAAGGACATTGCGCAGACCCTTTTCCTTTACCAGCCGTGCTGTGTCACGCACATACTCATAGCCGACAAGAGGTTCATTGTAGGTAAAAGCCACTCCCAGATTGCCTTCGTCCTGATATTGTACCGCAATAGCGGCCATCTCGTCCGGCTGGATCTGCCTCGAATGATTTCTGTATCGAAAAGCCTCCTCCGACCAGGAGATCTCATGATTCTGGCAGAAAGGGCAGCGGAGATTGCAGCCGTAACTGCCGGTTGAGAGAATCCTCTTTCCGGGATAAAACCTCCTGAGCGGCTTTTTTTCTATCGGATCCAGCGCAAGTGAAGTAACCATTCCGTAATTCGCAGCCCGGACCTTTCCCCCCGTGTTTATTCTTGCGCCGCAAAACCCGATACTGCCTTCCTCCAGCCGGCAGTGCCGGAAGCATACCTCGCATCTCGCTATCATAAGCCTCACCTATCTGTGTCTTACCACCTCAAACCGTTCCAGATAAACCCTCTCCCCCGGGGCGATCCCGGCTTTTTGCCTCGCAATATCGATCTGCTGCTCCACAGTGTCAACCCCTTCCAGATCCGGCAGCAGAAGGCCGCGTTTCCTTCCCTTTGTAACGATCACCCCATATCGTTTTACATCCAATTCAGAAGAAGACGAGATCGGCTGCGGAGTGCCAAGCACATCCACATTGATTTCCAGCAGTTCCAGTTCGTCCGGACGAATCGCGGAAAACCTGGGATCCCGCGCAGAAGCGCTGATCGCATTTTGAATGATCTCCTGTCCCAGACAGTCCGTTGTCGGGAGAATCGTCCCGATGCATCCCCGAAGTTTTCCCTGCTTATGAATAGAGACAAAAGCTCCTGCCCTGGAGGAAGTCAGTTCTTCAGGCAGATTTCCCGGAAGCGGAAGGATTTTTCCCTCCCTGACATAAACATCGACGGCTTCCCTGGCCAGCCTGACAAAAGCATCGGAAGCTTCTCTTCTCTCTTTCGCTTTCCTGCGCTCTTTTTCCAGGTACTGCTGTAAAAAATCCCTGCCTTCTGCTTTTCCCTCCGGGCGGAAAGTACATATGCCATACCCCACGCCTGTCACGTCCTCATGAGAAAGCTGTCTGGCATTTACGAGCATCCCGTCAAAGGCACCTGCCAGGATCACAAAAGAGCGATGACCGCATTCGGCCGCCTTTTCACAAAAATCCTCTTCGAAATCAAACAGTTCTCCAAATGCCGCCCGGGAACAGACATCCATGATCCGTCTGTCATACTCCGGTCCTTCAGGGGCAAATCCATACGGTCCATAAGACTGCAGTTTATGGGAGAGATCCCCGCTGGCAATCAGAACAACTCTTTTTTCGAGATTTTCTGCAGCCTTCCATATCATTTGCCCAAGTTTATAATGCTCTGAATAAGGCAGTCCGGAAAGACCGATACGGACCAGTTTATACTCCGTATAGTATTTCCGGACAAAGTAAAGAGGTACCATCGTGCCATGATCCAGAGCCGGTTCTCTCTCTCCCATCGTTCCGGCAGGGAACTTCTCTTTGTCAGCCAGTCTGACTATTTCCCGCACCAGTTCCGTGTCATAGATTTCGTTAAATACCACATCCGGTGCCCGGAAAGCGGCAAAAGACCCCTTTGCTTTTTTTCCGGGGGAGATGTGGAAATAATCCTGGTACATTGTCGCGTGCGGACTGGTGATCACAATGGTTTCCGGTTTCAGCGCAGCGATCTCCTCAGCCGCTTCTTCATAAGCCCGTGTCGTCGTCCGGATCTGATCCTCTCCGCCCCGGCCCACCTCGGGAACGATCAGCGGCGG
>CACZQT010000279.1 GCA_902783295.1 uncultured Lachnospiraceae bacterium | reverse complement strand
GAATGCGTAATGGTCAGCCCCAGTTCCCGGGCGATCTCCAGAGAATCCCGGAGACCGAAAGCCACGCCTTCCAGAACAGCCTGGGTCATTTCCTCGCGGGTAGTATCCATGCTCATGCCCAGGAAAGCAGCTCTGGCTGAAGGATCATTGTGCGGAGAACGCTCTCCCATTAAGTAAGGCAGATAGAAAACCCGGTTTTCTCCCAGGTTCTGAATCCCTGCCTGTTCTGCAGCGTAGTCCGAGGTATGCAGGATTTCTTCGTTCCACCACTTGTTGCAGGAAGCAGCAGAAAGCATGCAGCCCATCAGGTGCCAGCCGCCGTCGGCATGAGCAAAGGAGTGAAGGGCGTGGTTGCTGGAATCGTGGAAATCCCGGCTGGAGATAAACAGGGTTCCGGATGTGCCGAGAGACAGATTGCAGCGGCCTTCTCCGACGGTTCCGGTACCGATGGCGGCTGCAGCGTTATCTCCGGCGCCGGCAGCGATGACGGTTTCTTTCGGGAATCCGAGCTCTTCTGCCAGTTCCGGACGCAGCGTTCCAACGGTTTCGTAGCTCTCATAAAGACGGGGCAGCTGGCTCTCCGTAAGCCCGCAGAGTTCCAGCATTTCCGGGGACCACTTTTTCCCGGCCACATCCAGCAGGAGCATGCCGGAAGCATCCGAATAGTCCGTGCAGAAACTGCCGCTTAAGCAGTAAGCCAGGTAGTCCTTTGGCAGCATGACCTTGCAGATCTTCTTGAAGTTTTCCGGCTCATGCTTCCGGACCCATAAAAGTTTCGGTGCGGTAAAGCCCGCAAAAGCGATATTCGCCGTATGGGCTGCCAGGAAGCTTTCTCCCACGACCTGATTCAGGAAATCCGTTTCTTCCTGGGTACGGCCGTCGTTCCAGAGGATGGCCGGGCGGATCACCTGGTCATTCTCATCCAGGATGACCAGACCGTGCATCTGTCCGCCGAAACTGATGCCTGCCACCTGGGAGCGGTCTATATCTTTGGTCAGTTCCTTCAGGCCTTCCATGCTTTCCCGGTACCAGTCTTCCGGGTTTTGCTCCGACCAGCCGGGATGAGGGAAGGAGAGGGGATAGGCGCGGCTGACAATATTCACGATAGTTCCGTCCTCGGCCATCAGCAGAAGCTTGACGGCAGAAGTTCCAAGATCAATTCCAATGGTATACATGGGCAATTCTCCTTTGTCATATACAGAACGGCTTGCAGAACAGCTTACAGAACAGGGTGACCCGGGGGCATGCCCCCGGGTCTTCTTTTATTCCCTTTCATTCGGTCAGAATGGATTTTCTCCAGGGTATCTGTCTCCGGCTGCCCGGTTGAAGCCGATTTCCTCTACCGGTACGCCAATGAACTTGAAGACTTCAAACAGCTGCTTCCCGTAGTGTCCAAAGGCTACGGCACCATGGTGAGGGAAGTTCTTTTCAAGCAGCCAGTGGCGATAGAAGCGGCCCATTTCCGGAATGGCGAAAACGCCGATGCCGCCGAAGGAACGGGTAGCTACGGGCAGTACCTCGCCCTCCGCTACATAAGCGCGCAGCTTGTTATCTGCCGTGCTCTGAATTCTGTAGAAGGTGATGTCGCCGGGGGCGATGTCGCCTTCCAGGGTGCCGTTGGTGACTTCAATCGGCAGAGCCCGGGCCATGATCAGCTGGTATTTCATCTCATGGAAGGCAAGTTTTGTGCTGCAGGTGTTGCCGCAGTGGAAGCCCATGAAGGTATCCGTATGCTTGTACGGGAACTTGCCTTCGATGCTTTCTTTGAACATATCCTTCGGCACGGAATTGTTGATGTCCAGAAGGGTAACGGTATCCTGGCTGACTACAGTGCCGATGAACTCGGACAGGGTGCCGTAGATATCCACTTCACAGGATACGGGGATGCCCTGGCCGGTCAGGCGGCTGTTTACGTAGCAGGGTACGAAGCCGAACATGGTCTGGAAGGCAGGCCAGCACTTGGTTGTAAGAGTCACATATTTCCGGTAGCCCTTATGAGCTTCTACCCAGTCTTTCAGGGTCAGCTCATACTGAGCCAGCTTCGCAAGAACTTCCGGTTTTTTGTTGCCGGCGCCAAGTTCCTTCTCCATATCCGCGACCACTTCCGGAATCCGCTCGTCACCGGCATGCTTCAGGAAGGATTCATACAGATCCAGTTCGGAGTTCTCTTCAATTTCTACGCCCAGATTGTAGAGCTGCTTGATAGGAGCGTTGCAGGCCAGGAAATTCATGGGACGGGGGCCGAAGGAGATGATCTTCAGATCCTTCAGAGCGAGGGCAGCGCGGGCGATCGGCAGGAATTCGTGGATCATGTCAGCGCAGTCTTCTGCGTCGCCTACAGGGTAGTCCGGGATCCAGGCCTTTACGTTCCGCAGAGCCAGGTTGTAGCTGGCGTTCAGCATGCCGCAGTAGGCATCGCCGCGGCCGCCGATCAGATTGTTCTGGGTTTCTTCTGCAGCGGCGCAGAACATCACCGGGCCGTCATAGTGCTTTGCAAGCAGGGTTTCGGAAATTTCCGGTCCGAAGTTGCCAAGGTATACGCACAGGGCGTTGCAGCCGGCAGCTTTGATATCCGCCAGGGCATTAACCATATCGATTTCGCTCTCGATGATGGTAACCGGACATTCATAGATGTCAGCAGCGCCGTATTTGGCGGTATATGCCTTTACCAGAGCTTCCCGGCGGGAAATGGTCAGGGAAGCGGGGAAACAGTCGCGGCTCACGCCGACAATGCCGATCTTAACGGTGGGCATGTTGTTCATGGATCATTCCTCCTGTATGTATATATTTTCTCAGTGTTCTTTGTAAGGGCCGGGACAGAGGAGCAGGCACTGCCTCTCTGGAACCGGGACGCAGTGCCTGACCCTCTGTCCCAGCCTGGATTATTCTGGTTTAAACAGTAATATTTTCACCTTGCAGTCCGCAGAAAGCGCCTTCAATGGCAGCGTCCTTGTGGGCAATCAGCCATTTGTTGCGGGCAGCCAGCAGCCGGTCTTCCGTGACCGGGGCATCCTGCCCGTTGTGTGCATCCTCCAGCGGGAAATTGGTTTCCCGGGGCAGGATCACCGTGCAGCGGAAAGGAGTCTTTCCATCCGCCGAGCAGGGAGCATAATGCAGTGTGGTGGCATATACTTCAATGGCCGTGCCGGCCGGTACCAGGAAGGCTTCTACCAGAGAAGTATCATACCGGAAGTCATCCGTTATATCCTGCTGGCGGCCCAGCAGAAGAATCAGATCCGTGGCAGCGATGTTTATTTCCGAAGAACGATGATACTCCAGGGCGTTCAGCGCCAGGTTAAAACCATTGCAGTAACCGATCTGGATGGGGAGCTCTCCGTAGATTTTGCTCCGGAACAGTTCCGCGGCAGGCAGTGCTTCCAGTGCGGTATCGGTAGGCTCATAGATGACAGCATCCTGAGGCAGAGGAGTGTGTTTCATTTCCTCCAGGATATCGGAAACATCGATCCCTGTGAGGACTCTTCCGTAAGGACGGAAGGAAGGATCAGTAACAGATTGAATCTTCATAATGCGTGTCCTTTCCCGGCAGCCCGGCATTGAAACGGTAAAGGTGAAAAGAAAAGGAAAAAGTGACAGATGATAACAGTCTGTATGATTTTGCAGTCTGTAAGACAAAACGCATCATCAGGAATAAAAAGGATGGAAACAGCGGCAGATACTCCACTGCTTCCATCCTTTATTATAACAATTTTTCGAAAAAAAGAATGATAATTCTTATTCCGATTATAGTGAAAAGTTGTCTTGTTATAGCAGGATTGTTGCATCAGACGGCAGCATGCTGCCCGGCAGACGGGACAGAAACGTTTACTCCCGGTGATACTGGCTGGGAAGAATGCCATACTGCTGCCGGAATACATGAGCGAAAGCCCGTGAACTGGCGAATCCGTTGTCAGCAGCGATCTGAATAATGGATTTGCTGGTCTCATCCATTTCCAGGCGGGCATGTTCCAGACGAATGCCCTGCAGGTAGACTTTGAAGGTGGTGCCGGCATATTTCCGGAACATATGCGCAAGGTATGTCGGCGTATAATTGAACGTCCGCGCGATGCTTTCCAGGTCCAGATCCTGGGCATAGTTCTGCGCAATATAATCCGTGATTCGGGAAAGACGCGCCAGATTTTTACTGGAATGCTCAATCTCCGGGGAGATACTGTCGCGCTGGTATTTTGTAACCAGGATATACAGCAGTTCAAAGAACAGGCTCTGCGCTTTGTACTGATACCCCTTTTCGTGCGTATCGTAACTGGCATAAAGTTTCTGGAGCAGGTCGATGGTGGCTGCATCCTGCTCCGGTCTTGTATGATGGAAAGAGATCATTCCGACCGGAGAAAGATAATCCCTGAACAAAGGAAGAGGAATCTGCACAACCAGGGTATGATTCGGTTTCGGAGCGCGGATGGCGTGAACCTCATTGGAGTTGACGACCACCAGCTGGCCTCCGGACAGCGTACGGGAAAGATCTCCCAGAATAAAAGTCAGTTCTCCTTCGAAGACGGCAAAGATTTCGATTTCCCGGTGCCAGTGACGATCCCGTACATAATTTCCGTTCATACCTTCGAACAGGAACATTTTGAAGGGAAGATCCCGGTTCGGAAGAATGGGTTCATAACGATAATCCATAGGGGGCCTCCTGCCTGCCGGATGATTCCGGATAAAAAGATTATATCATAAAAGACAGGCAGGTGTCAAAACAGATCTGAGACCGGGAATATGCCGGAAGGTACACTTTTGATGGACTAATTATTTCGAATGGTTTAGTTGTATTTCTTGCATTTTTTTTTTTTTTGTGTTAAAATATTACGAATTCTACTGTTGTCACAGGTTAATCCGTAAAGACACGTTAGAGAACAAACTATACAGGGAGGTACCTATGAAAAAGTACAGCCGTAATCTGATCATCTGGATGCTGGGATT